>JAYKIZ010000099.1:0-8191 GCA_035285965.1 Cyanobacteriota bacterium
CGGCCCTAAGGGGGCCCGCCCATAACGCCGGTCTCCTCGCTCCGCCTGGGGAATGACCAGGCTGTAATTCACCAATCCTTCCGCCTGGGAACGGTTCGTCACTTCCGTCAGTTGGAGAATGTAGAGATTTTTCCCCGGCACCGGGCGCCCTTTTTGCAGGGTCACCGCCTGAGGCTCTCCCCCCTGGGGAGACTGGAGCCAGCGGGGGCCAGGGTGGAGAAAACGTTCGGGGAAATCCGACTGGGACAAGACTTTTACTTCGCCGCGAATACCGAGGGGCGCCACAATCACGCCAAGGGTCAGCCAGGGGGAGTTCATAACGGTCATGTCAACAAATAAAAATAGTTAGGGTTCGCCCCGGCGCTTCTCAATTGGGCAACCTCCCCTACTATGGGAGGGATTTAAAGCGGAGAGGAGACTGTAAACCCATGGGAACCCAAAAGCGTATTGGCATTCTCACTAGCGGCGGGGACTGCGCCGGTTTAAACGCCGTCATTCGAGCCGCGGTTCGCCACGCCATCGGCACCTACGGTTGGGAGGTGGTTGGCATCAGGGAAGCCACCCAGGGGCTGATGAGCGCCCCCCCCAAGACGATCACCTTTGATCTAGGTAATGTGGATTCTCTCCTGGTGATGGGGGGAACGGTTCTGGGCACCACCAATAAGGGCAACCCCTTCGCCTTTCCCATGCCCGACGGCTCCGTCAAGGATCGCACCGAAGAAATTATCGCCGGCTATCGCTCCTTAAACCTCGACGCTCTCATCGGTATCGGCGGGGACGGCAGTCTGGCCATTTTACGCAAAATCTGCCAACAGGGGGGCATTAACCTGGTGGGCATTCCCAAAACCATCGATAATGATGTGGGGGCCACGGAACTCTCCATCGGCTTCGACACCGCCATGAATATCGCCACGGAGGCCCTAGACCGGCTCCACTTCACTGCCGCCAGTCATAATCGGGTCATGGTGCTGGAGGTGATGGGACGGGACGCGGGCCACATCGCCCTAGCGGCGGGCATCGCCGGCGGCGCCGATATTATCCTGATTCCTGAAATTCCCTACCACATTGACGTCATCTGCGACACAATCCGCCGGCGCCAGGCCCGGGGTAAACATTTCTGTCTGGTCATGGTTTCCGAAGCCGTCCGCACCCAACGGGGGGAATCCGTGACCCTCAGTCAACAGGGAGAAGACCGCTACGGCGGTATCGGGAAGTATATCGCCGAGGAAATCGCCCAACACACCGGCGCCGAAACCCGAGTTACGGTTTTAGGGCATATCCAACGGGGCGGCATTCCCTCCCCCTTTGACCGTCTTTTAGGCACCATGTTTGGAGTGGCGGCGGTGGATCTGATCGCCCAGGAAAAATACGACCAGATGGTGGCCTGGCGGAACCGGCAGGTGATCTGCGTGCCCATCGCCGAAGCCATCCAAACCTATCAAACCGTCGATCTGGAGGGGAGTTTTGTCAAAACCGCCAAAGCGCTGGGGATTTGTCTGGGGGACGAATAGAACACAACGTCTGATGGGCTGGAGGAAGGGCCGGCAGGTTCTGGTTTTCCGCAGGGCCAGAACGCCGGGTTTACCCTGTAATCTGGTCATTAATCCTTGATCCTCCCCGTCCTTCCCTATGGTTTTTCCCGCCTGGCTGGGTATTGCTCTCTTTACCTTCGCCCTAGCCTTTGTCCTCAATCGCCTTTCCCCTAGGGACATTCGCTGGTTTAATCGCCTGCGTCGTCCTCCCTGGCTGACTTTTGAAGGCGCGATTCCCTGGATCTGGATTTCCATTTTTATCTGCGGCGCTATTTCCGCCACTTTAGCCTGGGAGGCGACCCAACCGAACCCCTGGGGCTGGATGGCGGCCTATATTCTCTTGGAAATCGTCGTCATGGCCTACACTCCGGCGATGTGCAAGCTGAGAAGTCTGCGGGTGGGGACAATGATTGGTTTAACGGGCTTTTTTATCGGTTTGGCGCTGGCTGTGGCCCTCTGGCCGACAGCACCGACGGCGGTCGGTTTTCTGGTTCCTTATCTCCTTTGGAGTCCCATCGGGACGTATGTGACGTGGGCCATGATTCCCCTGAATCCGGGGGAGTTATGAGACATGTCTCAATCCTGCGGAACGCCGAGAATCGCCGGGGGGGAAGCGCCGGACTGGCAAAACCAGATCTTACTCTGGCGGTTTTCCTTGATCCTCGACCCTATGCCAAGGGAGAAGTACGAGCGCCTGTTGACGCCTGAGGAAGAGGCTCAAGTTAAGACCCTGCGACGGCCAGAGGATCAGACGCGGGCCGTCGCCACCCGAGCTAGTTTGCGGTTAATCCTAGCGACGGCGCTCCGTTGCGACCCCAGGGACATTCATTACCAAAGGACGGAGCGGGGCAAACCTTACCTTGATCCTCGGCGCCACCGGGAAGACCTGCAATTTAACCTGTCCCACAGCGGCGATTGGGGTTTGGTGGCGCTGACCCAGGAGCGCCCCCTCGGGGTGGATTTAGAAGTCCGTCGTCCTCTAATGGATGCCCTCGCCCTCGCCCGGCGCTTTTTTTCCCCGAGAGAATATCAGACCCTAGCTCAAGCGGCGCCGGCGGAAAGAGAGCGCCGGTTTTTAGAGTACTGGACCGCCAAGGAAGCTTACCTTAAAGCCACGGGAGAAGGACTGAGCGCCGGTTTAGCTTCGGTAGAGGTGGATCTACAACAGGGGAGCTTTGTCGGCTTACCCCTGGAAACGCCCTGGCAATTAGTTCGGGGATATTTAGAGTTAGACGCGCCCTGGGCTTTGGCCTATGCCGGCGCCGAGCGCCCCTTCACACTTCTCCCCTTCTCCTTGCCAGACAATCCGCTGGCCTAACCTACTCCGCCGGTTGGGGGGTCGGGGGGGGAACCGAGCGCCGTTGTTGACGCAAAAGTTGGTCTTGTTTGGACTCGGCGCCGAAGGGGACTAGGGGGGGCGGAGTCGGCGCGGTTTCCGTCCCGGGAGTCGCCTGGGGTTCGGGCGCCTCCGGTTGGGACCGCCCTGCGGGAGCGGGCTGGACTTGAGGGGGTTCGGAGCGTCGCTCCGGCTCGGGGGCGGAGGGTTGGGGCGTCGGAGCCTGATTCTCCGGCGGGGTCGCCTGGGGTTGGGGCAGACGGGGCGGCGGGGTTTCCGATTCCTGAACCGGGGCCCGTTCGGGAGCCGGCGCCGTTTCGGGCTGGCTCGGCGCTTCCGGTTGGGCGGGTTGTTGCTGAGGAGTCATGAGGGTTTCTCCCTGACGGGGGGCCGTCGGAGTTTCCCGATTTTCCGGAGTTGCCGGCGCCGTTGGAGGCGCAACCGCGGGCGCGCCAAGGGCGCCGCAAATTTGCGGGTCGTAGTTAAAGTTAACGCTAATCTGGGTCGGCTCGGCAAAACTGCGACCGGCGACCACCTGACGGGCTAACTGGTTAAAAATCGGGTAGCGGGAAGCGCTAATTAGATCGGTGTTACCCTGACCGTCGGCGTTAAAGACCACGGTGGCGGAGGTGCGGTTGCGGCAGGCAATGGGGGGATAGGGGCCGGTTAAGGCAATCCGCTCCTTAATGCCGACGCCCCGTTTAGCTTGCCAAGTTAAATCGTTATCCCGAGCGGTAGCCAGGGGGGTGTCAATACCGTAGTCCTCCATCTGGGGTTCCGGTAGGGCGGGAACCCCGCCGTTGTCTAAGGGAACTCGGGGCGCTCGGGTGATGAAGTCCGTGCCCCTAGGGGGCGGCAGGGTTCCAAACTGGGGACGGAGTCCCGGAGGGGTCGGCGTTTCCTGAAACGGCGCCGGTAAAGCGCCGGGGGGGGCGGGCAATCGCGGCGGCAGGGAGCGACTAGAGCGGAGCGCCGGTAGGGACGGGAGAGGGGGATTAACAATGGGAAAATTGCGGAGGGTGCCGTAACTGCTAAGAGGCGGCAAATTGGGAGGATAGGACGGCAAGCTGGGCAGAGACGGCAGGGCCGAAGCGGAAGGCGGCAGAGGCGGCGTATTGGGCAAAGGCGCGCCGGGCGGGGGAGGCAAAGCGGGGTTTGGGGTTCCCGTTGGGCTGGGAGCGCCGGAGAAAAAAGCGGAGGGGTCTGGGAGCGGCGCCGGTTCCGGGAGACGACTGCGCTCCGCTTCCGTCAGTTCAATCACCCCCACGGTGTCGATGGGGGGCGTATCCAGTTCCGCGACAGTCCTTTCCCAAAAAGGTAAATTGGGCAGAGCCAACCCCAAAATAAAAGCGTGGAGACCCACCGATGAGAGAATCGAGACATTGACGGGGGTGAACACTTGCTTCCAACTGGGAGCGTTGTCGAGTTTGAGAGGATAATCCATAGCTAAAATCGGGCTAAACTCAGGGGTTGGGAAAGGACTATTCAAGCTCCCAGGGTCTTGACAAAGATAACATAGCCGGGAAGGCTTTCTAGGGAAAAAATCGCTTCAAAATGGGCGCCGTTATTTACCACTATCAAGACCCTCTCCTCGACCCGGCGCCGTCGGTCGCGACTGAGGACGCGGAGGCGGTTTACCTTGATCTTGGGGGACGGGCGGAATGGGCCCGACTGTTGGCGGATTTGCAAGCGCGGCCGGACACGTTTCTTTGGCTGTCGAGTTTAGGGGACCTGGGGGACTCTCCAGGGGAAATCGGCGCTCGTTTAAGTCAGTTACAGGCCTTGGGCGTTCAGGGAAAATGCTTAGCCGAGGACAAAAGTCTGGCGGATTTAGCGCCGGGTTTAGCCTGGCCGGAGTTAGAACGCCTTCAGGACGGCCAACAGAGTCGGCGTCTCCGGCGGGGCCACGCCCGCAAGCGCCGCCAAGGACTACCGCCGCCGGGAAAAGCGCCCTACGGCTACCGCAAAACCCCGGAACGCTACGTGTTAGACCGAAGCGCCGCGCCCTTGGTGAAAACCTTCTGCGAGCAATTTCTCCGCCTTGGCTCGCTGCGGGGCGCCGTCCGTTACCTAGAGCAAAGCTACGGCAAAAAAATCTCTTTAACGACGGCTCGGCGCTGGCTCACCCACCCCGTCTATCGGGGGGATTTGCTTTATCAAAACCAGATTATTATTCCCAATACCCACAACCCCATTTTGTCTCGGGAAGACGGCGCTCAAATTGACCGGCTTTTGGGGCAAAACCGCTCTCGACCGCCCCGCAGCGCCAGCGCCCCGAGGGCCCTAGCCGGTCTGGTTCATTGCCCCCTCTGTCAAAGCCTCTGGGTCGTCAACGCTCTGAAGAAACCCCGCCCCTATCTTTATCTCCGTCCCCAGACCTGTCCCGAGATCCCTAAATGCGCCGCTCTCAACTACGACGCCGTTTTAGGGGAAGTCATCACCCAAATTTGCGCTCAACTGCCCGCGGCTGCGGCTCAATCCCCAACGGCTAACCTAACGGCGCTGAAAAGCCAACTGGAAGGGGAGATGGACCGGCGCCAAACCCTGTTAAGCCAACTGCCCCAACTGTTAGAAACCGGTATTTTAGATGCCGAGACTCTAGCCCTCCGGCGCTATACCCTTCAACAGGAATTGGCCCAACTGCGCCAACGCCTCGACCGACTACCGCCGGGAGAACTGACCCGTCTAGCGCCGGCGCTGAGCCTGCCCCAATTTTGGTTTGATCTTTCGGAGTTAGAGCGCCGTTTTTATTTGCGGGAGTTTGTCCGGGAAATCCAACTCCGGCGCCGGGGTAACAGTTGGGACGCAAAAGTTGAATTTAGTTTTATGCCCCCTCGCTCCTAAAAGATGTTCGGCGTTGCTCACTTCGACAGGCTCAGTGGAGTCCAGTGGAACAATCCCCTTTTGTAAGGGGGACTTTTTTTTGGGGTCAGAGAACCCATCCTCCTTCAATAACACCCTACTCCCATAACCAAGAAAATAATGCCTGGACAGAGAGTTCAAAACTGGCTGCAAAATCTGGCACAGGGAGGTACTCCTGGGATGATTCCGAAAAGATGGCGGGTGGACGATCACCGAAAAAGACGAGAACTGAGCGGTCTTTGGGGTCAATTAGCCACCCCAAGGGGCAACCATGACCCAGACAACGCAAAATGTTGGCGGTTACCTTAGTTTGACTCTGATCGGGGGACAAAATTTCAATCACCCAATCTGGAGCCAGGTTAAAGACATTGGCAACGCTTCCATTAGCATTACGGGGAATATTTTCCCACCGAAACACGGCCACATCCGGCACAATTGATGATCCGCCAAAAGTACAGCGCAGTTCGGGATAAGCCCGAGCAATTTTTGCCCTTTTGGTAACTGCGTTAATGCCCATAATTAATTCCCCTTGAATGGTGCTGTGTTCGCCTTGGGGCATAGGTTTTTGCTGTAGTTGTCCGTCTAAATATTCCGTTGCCGGTTTCGTCTCTGGTAAAACAAGAAATTCCCTAAGACTCAAGGATTTTACCGGGGATTGTACCATTGTAAAGATTCCCACTATGAGTTTGTTCAGCGTGAATAATAATTGAGTTATCCATAAGGACTATTGCTTTTAAGAGACTATCTTAGTCTAAGTTCAACCTGTGTGTACACGGTAGCCTTGCCAAGTGGGGTAAAACCGAACTTAAGAATGGGGTTCTCCAAAGAGCACTAGGGAAGAGTCCAGATTATGAATCACCTGATCCGTGATTTCGCTCACCGCTACCCCGCCCGCCGTCCGGCGCCGGAAGGAACGCAGAACCACTAAATCAAAGGCGCTGGAGACCCGGACGATGACCTTAGCGGCGTTTTCGTGGTTGACGATTTTCACCTGATAGGGCGTCTGGAGGGGGCTTTGAGCCAAGAGTTCGCCTAGGTCGGCCTTAAAGGCGGCTAGTTGCTCTGGCGGCGTTTGGCGGTCGCAGACGTGGAGAATGGTAATCTGGGCTTGATTAGCGCCGCCGATGAGTTGGGTAAAGTGGAAAGTTTGCAGGCTTTGGGGGGAAAGGTTTTTCAGGGGCAGTAAAATCCGGCGGAAATTTTGGGGCCGGTCCAACAGACGCATCACCGCCACGGGACAATGGGCCGACCAAAAGACGCTGTCAATTAAACTGCCAAACAGCCGGGCCCTTAGGCCGGCGCTTTTCTCGCTCCAGCCGAGAATAATCAGGTTAGCGTTATTTTCCTTCGCCGCCCGGCTAATGCCCAGCGCCACATCGTCGTCAATGCGCAATAGAGGATTGGTGGCGACTCGATATTTTTGGGCTAGGGTCACGGCCTGTTCCAACAGGAGTTGTTTTTGCTCTAAATTTTCCGTCAACTGGGGATCGTCCATGTGGACGTGGGCCGGAGCGATAGCTAGGGGAAGCAATCCGCCTCCTTCGTCCCGAGCTAACAGCGCCGCCATCTCCAGTAAGTTTTCCAACGTATGGGGATTAGCTAGGGGCAAGAGGATCGTAAAGAGATTGGGAAGCCGTTCCAGACCCAGCTCCGGGGCGCTTTCCTCCGGCTCTAAAAAGGTTTTCGGCAGGGGCAATTTCGGCGCGAATTTAGCCGTCAGCAGGGGGCCTAAAATGGAGGTCACCAGCATTAAAACAATGACGCTATTTAACACATTAACGTTAATCAGTCGCTCTCCGGCGCCGTTAATCGCCTCGTAGGCCGCCACCGCCGCGGCTAGGGTCGCCGCCACCTGGGGTAGGGATAAAGACCCCATCACCATCCCTTCCGTCCAGCTATAGCGAAAAATCTTTTGAATAATAAACGCCGCTAGGAATTTAGCGCCGATTAACCCCAGGACAATGGCCGCCATCAGGGGGAAATTAAAGCGAATCGTTTCAATAAAGGCGGGCACATCCAATAGCAAGCCCATACCGACAAAGAAAAAGGGAATAAAGAGGGTGCTCCCCACAAATTCAATCTTTTCCTTCACCGGGCCATTCCCCACGGCGTCGTTGACCGCTAAACCCGCTAAAAAAGCGCCGACGATTTTATCAACGTTAATAATTTGGGCGCCCACTGCGGCTAAAAAGACCGCAAGAAGCACAAACAAAAATTGATTGCTCTGCTCGTCTCCGGTACGACGAAAATAGGCTTTTCCAGCCCAGTCAAAACCCACCAAAACCACAAAACTATAAACCGCCAGCGCCGTCAGTTGCAAAACTAAGGTTCCGGCGGAAAAATTACCGGCGTGGATAGCCAAACAGACTGCAAGCACTAAAAGAGCGGCGATATCGGTAAAAATCGTCGCCCCCACGGTAATCATCACCGCTTCCCGTTTCACCACCCCTAGGCGCTGGAC
>JAYKIZ010000100.1:0-5424 GCA_035285965.1 Cyanobacteriota bacterium
GCGCCGCTGAGGTTGCGCCCGAGAAACGGTTAAAATCTCTCTGTGAACGTCTCAATCTTTCCCGCAAGACATTATGGTAGCCGAACGCCTTCTGCCCGAATTGAATACCGCCAGCGTCTCCCTCTCCCAGGAAGAAGCCCTGCGTCTTTATGAGGATATGGTGTTGGGGCGCCTCTTTGAGGATAAATGCGCCGAGATGTATTACCGGGGTAAGATGTTCGGCTTTGTTCACCTCTACAACGGGCAAGAGGCGGTCTCCTCCGGCATTATCCAGGCCATGCGACCGGGGGAAGATTACGTCTGTAGCACCTATCGAGACCACGTCCACGCGCTCAGCGCCGGAGTGCCGGCCAAGGAAGTGATGGCGGAACTCTTTGGCAAGGCGACAGGCTGTAGTCGGGGGCGGGGCGGCTCTATGCACCTCTTTTCCGCCGAGCATCGCTTGTTGGGAGGCTTCGCCTTTATTGGGGAAGGTATTCCCGTGGCCCTCGGCGCCGCTTTCCAGAGCAAATACCGCCGGGAGGTTCTGGGGGACAGTTCCGCGCAACAAGTGACGGCCTGCTTCTTCGGGGATGGAACCACCAATAACGGTCAGTTTTTTGAATGTCTGAATATGGCGGCGCTGTGGAAGTTGCCCATTTTGTTTGTGGTGGAGAATAACAAGTGGGCCATCGGCATGGCCCATGAGCGGGCCACCTCCCAGCCGGAAATTTATAAAAAAGCCAGCGTTTTCAACCTGCCTGGGGTAGAAGTGGACGGCATGGACGTGGTCGCCGTTTATCAAGTGGCCAAAGAGGCGGTGGCCCGGGCCCGAGCGGGAGAAGGCCCCACCTTAATCGAGGCGCTGACTTATCGCTTCCGGGGCCATTCCCTGGCGGACCCGGATGAACTGCGTTCCGCCGACGAAAAACAATTCTGGGGCGCCCGGGACCCCATTAAAAAATTCGCCGCCTACGCGACGGAGCATAATCTGGCTACCCAGGAGGAACTGAAGGCCATTGAAAAACGGGTGCAGGCGGACATCGACGCGGCGCTCCAATTTGCCGAAGCCAGCCCCGAGCCCGACCCCGCCGAACTCCACCGCTATGTTTTCGCGGATTAACCCCCATGCCTGTTGTTAACGCCGTCCTGCTCGCGGTCTACGTCCTCTTCAGCCTCGGCGCTAGCCATTGGCTTGGGCAAAAGGCCTACGACTGGCTCCCCGCCCCGGCGGCGCTGGAGGCGGAACCCATCGGCGATCTTTTCAGCGCCATGACCACCCTGGGGAGTTTAATTTTCCTCGGCGTCTTTGGGGTTTTGCTCTACTCTCTCCTCTTCTATCGGGCTAAGGGCAACGAAGACGGCGCCGCCATTCGGGGCAATACTAAACTGGAAATCACCTGGACTGTTATTCCCATTCTCCTGGTGGCTTGGTTAGCTTGGTACAGTTTCCAAACCTACGAGCGCCTGAATGTTTTAGGGCCTCTGCCTCTGGTTAACCATCCCCACGGGCAAATTTACGCCCAACTCCCCGGCGCTTCTCCCTTTGAACCGAGGGGCGTTTTGCCGGAAACGGAAAATTCGGCGCCCCTTAAAATTGACGTCAAAGTCAGGCAATGGGCTTGGGAATTTATCTACCCCGAAACCGGCAAAACCAGCGCCGAACTCCATTTACCCCTCAATCGTCGGGCTCAATTTCATCTAACTTCTGAGGATGTGATTCACGGCTTTTATGTGCCGGAATTTCGAGTCAAACAGGACATTATTCCCAACCGGGACGTAGAATTTAGCGTCACCCCCAGCCGGGTGGGGGAATACCAACTGCGGGATTCCCAATTTAGCGGCGTCTATTTCGCCCTGATGACGGCGCCGGTTCTAGTGGAAACGCCCCAAACTTTTCAGGACTGGTTAACGGGGGAGAAAACGGAACCGGCCCTTAACGCCGCTCAAAGCGAGCATCAAACTCCCCCCGCCACGGTTTTGCGGAGCGGTTGGCCCCGAGTGGCGCCGAAGAGCGCCGGGACTAAAGATTAACCGTCAACACGGAGCGATTGCGGTCGTCAACCCGTTCGTAGCGCAACTCGTCCACCCCGTCCAGCGCCAAATAAATCCCCAGGCCGCCGTGGGGGCGCTGGATTAAAGATTGGGCCAGATCCGCTTCCTGGGGCAGAGAATGCCGAGTCGGATCGTAGGGATGACCCGTGTCTTCAATACGGACGCTTAAACTAGAAGCGTCCCACTGGGCCGCAAGTTGAATTTCTCCCGCGAGTCCCTTTTCCTGATAGCCGTGGACAATAATATTCGTCACCAATTCATCCACCGCTAAGCGGAGTTTGTACGCCTGCTTTTTATCCAGACCGGCGCTTTGAGCTGCGTTTAAAACATAAGCGGCGACAACGCTCAAGGACTCTAAATTACCCGGAACAGTTAAGATTTCCATACAGTAAAATCACCCTTTTAAGATATGGGCTTCGACTCCGCTCCGCCCTCGATTAAAACTAATACTCAGTCGTTAAATTGTCTCCCGCGGAAATGAGTAATATTTCAAATTTGATAACTGATAACTGAATAACTGTCATCTGTCATCTGTCATCCGCCGGAGAGCAAGTAAGGTAATGTCGTCAAACTGGGGCGCTTTGCCAATAAAAGCAAACAATTCCTCCTTAATACGCTCTAACAATTGGGATGCGGAATCTCCGCAGGGATTTAGAACCGCTAAAAGCCGTTGCGCTTTGAATTGTTCGCCCTCTTCGTTTTTTCCTTCGGTAACGCCGTCGGTATAGCCCAGCAAAATATCGCCAGGCTCAAGGAAAACTTGCTGGATCTTAAATTGCGAGTCCGGCATCATCCCGAGGGCGGGACTGGTGGGATTGAGGACGGCTTTAACTGCGGATAGACGCGCGGATGGATTAACAATAAACAGCGGTTCATGTCCTCCGTTAACATAGGAAAGTAAGCCAGTTTCCGTCTCCAGAACTCCAAAGAAAAGGGTGGCGAACATCGACAAATTCCAATGATATTTCACAATATAATCATTGGTTAGCTTCATCGCCCTCAACGCCTTGAGATGGGTTAAATTAACCGCCGTTGCGGCGCCGATCCACCCTTCTGGTTGGGGTTGTTCTAGCGTCAGCATGGTTTCTTCGTCCTGTCCCCAATCATTAGACTGTTGGGCAAAGACGCGAATTAAACTGCGAAACAGCGCCATGAATAAAGCGGCGCCGACCCCTTTGTCGCAAACGTCGGCAATGACCAGACCGACATGCTTTTGATCCGCGAGATAAAAAACGTCGTAAAAATCTCCGGCCACCTGTTTAGCGGGGTGAAAGCTAGCGGCGATTTCCCATTGGGGAGGCTGACAAATTTGGTAAGGGAGAAAGTCGATTTGGATCGCCCGTCCCTTTTGCAGTTCCGAATCCAGAGCTTTGGTGTATTGGTCTAGTTGGGAATAGAGGCGGGCGTTTTCCAGCACCAGGGCGATGTGATCCGCCACAATCTTCATCTGATCCGCCACTTCTAGGGTGAAATGCCCCGGCTCGGGGTGGAGAAGCGTCAAAATACCCAACAGGCGCTCGCCCCGGAGGATCGGAATCCCCAGTGCCGAGCGGACGGTATAGGGTTGATTGGGAAGGGTCAGCCAACGCTCGTCGGTTTCGGTGTCCGTAATCAGACCGAGGCGACGATTTTGATTCACCCAGCCCGCCAGCCCCTGGTCTAGGACTTGACCAATCAGCGCCGACCGTTGCTTGGGGGTCACTTCCCGCCGGGAGAGAATCGCGTCGGCGATTTTGCCCTCGGAACTGAGCAAAAATAAGCTGCTGGTTTGGGCTTTAGTCAAGTCTGCGGCTAAATCCACCACTTTTTGGAGGGTGTCCGCCAAAATTTCCTTTTCCTGGCGGTGATCGCTACTGTCGACTAAATTTTCCAGCAGTTGGCGTTGGATATCCTGGGCGGAACGCTCCCGTTGTAGAGAGAGTTTAAGCGCCACGCTCTCTAGGGTCAGGGCGATTTGGTTGGCGGTAATTTGCATCAAGTCGGCGATGTCTTCGCTGAAATGATGGGTTCGGGAGTGGAGCAGAGTAATGATGGCCAAGAGTTCCGACCCTTTGAGAATGGGAACCGCCAAAGCGGAGCCAGCCGCGTAGGGCTGGTCGGGAAACGTGAGCCAACGCTCGTCCGTTGCCGTGTCCAACACCAAGCCCACCTGCTGATGATGACAGACCCACCCGGCTAACCCCCGGTCGAGCACCGTGTTAATCAGAGATTGGCGACGGTTGGGGTTCGTTTCTTCCCGGGTCAAAATACTATGGGTCACCCGGCGCTGTTCATCCAGCAGGAGCAAACTTCCTGTTTCCGCCTGGGCGAGTTCCACGGAGGCGTCCAGAATCGTTTGCAGGGCCGCATGGAAGAGCGGTTCGTCATTAGAACTTTGGATAATCCGCAGTAAGCTTTTGAGGAGCGCCTCCGGGGAATTGGTCGCGCCGCCGGCTCCCCCCCAGCTTAGCCCCGCCAGATTGCGCAGGAGTTGTTTGTGGAGGAGAAAAGCGCCCCGCTCATTTTCCAAGGTTTGCAGTCGCTGGCGCAGGGTTGTGATTTCCGTCAATAGTTCTTCTGGGCCGGGAGAATCAGTCATGGGTAAAGGCATTGATTAATTGGCCATCGCTTCGGGATCAAACTGGTCTAAGCGAACGACACTCTGATGAAAGCCAGTTTTCTTCATCGTCTCCCAAACAGAGTCCTGGGGGTTAACCACATAGATGGTGACCGCCGCCCCCATTTTTTGCTTGGAAAAAATCAACACCCGCAAGCCGGCGCTGGCCATGTAATCCAGGGCTTCCAGCTTGAGGACAAGCTTTTGGGGTTTGTGCTGGGCGGCTTCCTCGACGGCTTTTTGGAATTGCGGCGCGGTCGAGGCGTCCAGGTCTCCGGCGAGGGTAATCGCGGCAATGTCGTTGAAAATTTCGAGGGTAGAGGTCAGCGCCATAGAGATACCTAATTCAACAAGAACAAAATAAACGATAACTGGCTTCAACCGGGCCGCCAAGGGGCCAGTAAAAATCGGCTCCTTAAGTGTAACCAAGAAAACCCGCCTGGGAGCGCCCGGGGGAAGATCCCGCCAAGGATAAAAGTCTCTCCCCGGAAAGATTAAGCTATATTACGATTCCGCTCGGCCCAGGGTTTAAACGCTAGGATACCCCTGCAATCTATTCTCTCCATAGATAAAGGCTAATTCATGCTTAAACAAACCTTAATGTCAACCGTCATCGCTTTAACTTGCGCGGTCGGCGCGAGTTCCACAGTCCAAGCGGCGGTGTTTAAATGGAGTTTTACCAATGTCATCGGCGGGGTTCCGGGAACCGTCTCCGGCGTTTTGACCGTTCCCAACGGGACTGACGTCGCGGCCACGTCCGTCATTCTCACCCAAACCACAAATCCGGTTTTTGC
>JAYKIZ010000101.1:0-2836 GCA_035285965.1 Cyanobacteriota bacterium
AGTTCCCCCACAAAGACCCGCTCCCGTCCGTAGGGGCCGTCGCCCCAGGTTTTTTGATTGACATTAATCGGCGCTAGCTCCTCCCAGCCCAAGGATTGAAAGTAACGGTTGACCAAATTGCGCTGGCTCTGCCAAGTGGCGAAGGGGCCCGCCGGTAAAACCGGGCCGCTGGTGGTGCCCGTCAACGTGTCCACCACTAAACTGGCGGCGTCGTTGCTGGATTCCACAATCATGTCCGCCATGGCCCGCTCCAATTCCGTCGTTGGCTCCACCATCCCTTTGGCTAACCATTCCGCCAGCGCCACGAGGTAAAACAACTTAACGACGCTGGCGGGATAAACGCGTTCGTTCCCTCGGTAGCTAAAACCCCGGACAGGATGACGCCAAAAATCTTCCGGGGTCACGGCGCCGCCGGTATTGACAATGACGGGATCGTCGTAAACCAACCAAGTAACGGCAATCTGATCCGGCGCCAAACTGGGAAAAGCGCGCCAAGTTTGTTCTAAAACGGCGCTTCCTCGGTCGGTTAAATCGGGATCGCGGTGAAAAAAGGGCATGGGGGACAAATTGAGAGATTTCAGATTATAGATTACAGAAAGCCTAGGACACAATTAGCGCCTGACTCAATCCCAAAGCGCCGGGTGTTAAGAGATAATGAATTAAACACTAGAACGCTCTGGGATTGAATGGGTTTACCGGCTTTTTTTGAGGGCTTACCCGGCGCTCCCCGCCACAATTTGGCCCTAGCGGATCGGCGCTGGGAGCGACTGCGGCGGGGAGAATGGCAAATTCCCCAAGTCGTAAGCCGCTCTGGCGAATCTTTAGCGGAACCGGAACTGGACGTCGTTATCGCCGGAGGAACCCTCGGAATTTTACTGGCCGCGGCCCTACAGCGGCGGGGTTTGAAAGTGTTAGTGATGGAGCGGGGGATTTTACGGGGCCGGGAACAGGAATGGAATATTTCCCGGCGGGAGTTAGAAACTTTTTTAACGCTGGATTTACTGACCCCCGAGGAGTTGGAAACCGCCATCGCCAGCGAATACAATCCCGCCCGCCTCAGTTTCCATCAAAGTTACGAATTGTGGGTGCGGGACATTCTCAATGTGGGGGTCGATCCGGTTTATTTGCTGGCGATTTTAAAGGAGAAATTTTTAACCGCGGGGGGGCGTTTATGGGAGCAGACCCAATTTGAGCGTCTGACGGTTCATCCCCAAGACGTCCGAGTCGAAGCCCAACGGGAGGGGGTCGTCGTCGCCTGCGGCGCTCGACTATTCATCGACGCCATGGGCCACTTTTCCCCCATCGTTCAACAGATCCGGGGACCACAAAAACCCGACGCCGTGTGTTTAGTCGTCGGCGGTTGCGCTCAGGGCTATCCCCGGAATGAAACGGGGGATTTAATCGCCACCTTTACGCCGATTTTGCATCAGTGCCAATATTTTTGGGAGGCTTTTCCCGCGCGGGATGGCCGCACCACCTACCTGTTTACCTACGTTGACGCGGCGCCGGAGCGTTTTAGCCTAGAGTTTCTTTTGGAAGAATATTTTGCCTATCTCCCCCAATATCAAGATTGCGAACTGGAGGCGTTAAGCTTCAAACGGGCGCTATGGGGCTTTTTCCCCGCCTACCGAAACAGTCCCCTCCAGACGCCCTACGACCGCGTTTTGGCCATTGGCGACAGCGCCGGCGCTCAATCCCCCATTAGTTTTGGCGGCTTTGGGGCGATGGTTCGCCATCTGCCGCGGTTAACAACGGGAGTAGCGGAACTTTTGCAATTGGACGATCTGAGTCGGGATAATTTGGCGCTCCTCCAACCCTACCAACCCAACATCGCCGTCACTTGGCTCTTTCAAAAAACCATGAGCGTCGGCTTAAATCAAAGCGTTCATCCCCAACAAATTAACCAACTGATGGGAGGAATTTTTCAGGTCATGGCGGCGCTGGGGGAAGAGGTTTGGGAACCGTTTTTAACGGACGTGATCCAATTTGGCGGCCTCAGCCAAACCCTGACGCGGGCCGATCCGCGACTAGTTCTGCCGCTCTTACCTCAGATTGGGCTAGAACCCCTAGCGGATTGGCTCAAGCATTACTTTAACTTGGGTCTTTACACCGCCCTAGCGCCCCTGGGGGAAAGACTCCAACCCCTGACTCAATCCTGGTCGCCGGAGCAAAAATATCGCTTTAATCAACGCCTACAGGCCTGGCGCTACGGCGCCGGCGTTGAGGGGCGTTCCGGCCCGTCATAACCGAACGCCTCCAAGGAATGTTCCGCCCTCAGTCCCCCAGAGGCCGGGGGTTAAGGGCTGAACCGTCTGGAAAGGGTATTGAGAACTTCCTTAGCGGGCTTGACGGCGCTTGAAACCGGCGCCGAAGGCGAGGGCGGCTCCCGCCCCTAGAAGAGTCATCGGCTCTGGCACCGCCACAAAGGTCGGCGCGAATTGAGTCTGGCCGGCGTTACTGCCGTTCAGCTCCGCCGTTTGCAGACAATTAGCGGGACAGAATCCCTGCAGGGGATTGCCCCCGGCGGCTAAAAGACCTAGGTTTTCGCTGTCATCGTCGCCAAAGACATCGGCGTTGAATTCTAGGCTCAGATTATTGGTGTTGGAGAAAAAGTCGGAGCCAAAAAGGGAAGCGGTGATCGCGCCGCCGCTGACGTTAAATCGGTTTTGAAAGTTAGGCAGGGCGGCGAAATCCGTGCCCACCAGACCGGCAAAAACCGGATTTGTGGTTTGGGTGAGAATGACGGACGTGGCCGCGACGTCAGTCCCGTTGGGAACGGTCAAAACGCCGGAGACGGTTCCCGGAACCCCGCCGATGACATTGGTAAAACTCCATT
>JAYKIZ010000102.1:0-8824 GCA_035285965.1 Cyanobacteriota bacterium
GGCGTTTAACTCCAAAAAAGAAGTGGCGAAAAAAAGGAAAATAATAGCGCCGAACAATTGCCGATAGCGCCAGGTCTCCTTGGGAGTTAAATGGGGGGGAGCCATACTTTTAGTCCAAGAGCGCCGCAAGGGTGGCCGCCACGGATTGTCCTAAACTCGGGAGGTCGTAGCCGCCTTCCAGACCAAAGAGAAGGGGACGGTTTAACGTTAATAAATGATGGACAAGGACGCCGTAATCCTGAGGAACTAAATTCATGCCCGCCAGAGGATCGTCCCGATTGGCGTCGTAACCGGCGCTGACAATCAGTAAATCGGGGTTGACGGTTTGGAAAAAGGGTAAAACTTGAGATTGAAAGGCGTCTTCATACTCCGCCAGCCCGCTCCCGGCCCTGAGGGGGATGTTCAAAATATTGTCATGGAGTCCCCGCTCCTGGGCGGCGCCGGTGCCGGGGTAAAAGGGATATTGATGGAGGGAGCAATAAAAAATCTGAGGGTTATCCGCGACTAGCGCCTCCGTGCCATTGCCGTGGTGGACGTCCCAATCCAAAATCCCCACCCGCTCAATTCCCGCTAAAGAAAGCGCGTAGCGGGCCGCGACCGCGGCGTTATTCATCAAACAAAAGCCCATACCCCGCTCCCGTAGGGCGTGGTGGCCGGGGGGACGGCTGAGGACAAAAACCGGCTCCGTCAACGCTTGATCCACGCCCTCCAGCCAAGCGCTGGCGGCTAAGAGCGCCACCTCGTAACTCTCGGCGCTGACGGGGGTGTCGCTATCCAAAGCGCCGCCGCCCCGGAGGGATATTTGCTCTAAAGTTTGCAGATAGTCCGGGGCGTGGACTTGTTGTAACCAATGGAGAATATTGCGACTTGCCGGCGCCGAGGGCGTCCGCCAGTGGAGATAATTGGCCCAGGGCTTTTTCTTCAGCGCCGCCTCAATGGCGGTTAAACGGGCCGGAGATTCGGGATGGAACGCGCCGGTGTCATGGTTAAGAAATTCGGGACTGTAGAAAAGAGTAACCATGACGAGAGAAACGGCGCAATTTAATCTTTGATTCTAGCCCCGGTCTGGCGGCGACGCAACCGGGGACCGAGTCCCCGTCAATTCCCGCTAGCGCGATCCCCCCTCCTGGCTTAGAGCTTGGGACGGTTCGCTGAAGCGAGTGTTTGTCGTTCCAACAGCGCCGTATAAATGGGTCGAGCGCCGAAATAATTGGCCGTTAAACCGGCGCCGACGCAGGTAATCAGCAGAGGCAAAATGACAAAATAATTGTCCGTCATCTCAATGGTGAGCAAAATCGCCGTTAACGGCGCTTGCACCGTGGCGGCCACCAGGGCGCCCATACCGGCGATGGCCATGACGGCGGGTTCGGGGAGTTGGGCGGGAAAACCGCTGTGGAAATGCTGGGCCAAGGCGAGGCTGAGGACGGTGGCCAGCGCCAGGAGGGGGGCAAAGATACCGCCAATGGCGCCGCTGCCGTAGCAGATCAGGGTTAGGGCCAGACGTCCGGCAAACACCGCTAGTAGGAGGAGACTGGACGCCTGTTGGTCAAAGGCCCAAATTACCGTATTTTCGCCGCTCCCCACTAGGGGCGGATAGAGCAAAGCCACTAGGCCCACCAAGGCGCCGACCCCCAGTCCTAGAAACCGACGGGCCGGCGGCGGAACTTGGTCAAAGCGGTCGAGGCTCCAGAGCAACAGCCGGTTAAAGCCATAGCCTGCGATTCCCAAAATGATCCCCAGCACAGCAAACATCCAGAGAGAAGCTAGGGGCGCCCGATGGAACTGAGTTAAGGAAATCACGGCGCCCTGGCCCCGCAGAGCGCGAAGCGCCACCGTCGAGCCGACACACCCCACAAACAGCGCCGGATAGCCCCAGGGGGGAACGTTAAAGGATTCCTGCAATTCCTCCCTCACCAAAGCCACGCCCGCCAGGGGCGCGTTAAAGGCCGCGGCTAACCCCGCCCCAGCGCCGACGGCCACCAGTAAACGCCGGCGCTCCTCCGAGGACGCGCTTCCCCCGGCCATCATTAAGCCCAAAGCGCCGCCCATCTGAATGGTGGGCCCCTCAAACCCCGCCACCAGACCGGCGCCGAGGGCGAGACTGCCGCCGATAAATTTAACCGCTAGAACTCGGGGCCAGGCAAAGGGCGCAGAGCCTTGTAGGTAGCCCTCAATCTGGGGAATGCCGCTGCCGCTGGTTTCCGGCGCCCAGCGCCGGCGGAGGTAAAAACTGAGACCTGTGAGCGCGGCGGCAAGGCAGATGGGAATAACGGCGCTCCAGGGGAACCCAGGCGCGAGCCAGGCGGCCAACGCGCCCCGTTGGGCAAGAAGCCAGTCCACCGTGCCCCGAAAGGCCGCGGCCACGAGACCTGTCAGGAGACCGGTGAGAAGAGCCGGTAAGAGTAGGGTTAGAGGCGAAAAATTGTGACGCGGAGGCATAGTTGCTGAAAACTCGTTGGAGCAAAACGGGAAATTCTCGTTGGGCTTCCTGTTGAAAGACGGGGTTAAGAAAAGATTAACTCTCCTGTTTTGGGCGACGCTTCATCGGCAATAGCACAGGGTGACGGAGAACGCTGAAGAGATCTTAAGCCTTTCTTAAGCATTTATCGGGTCAGGGTTGGCTAGGATAAGGGCTGGAGAGGGTGGCAGGTCGTAGTCTATTGGCCAAAAAAACCTTGGTTTTAAGTTTTTAAAAACTATCCTTGGTTAAGTCCCAAAGAATCAAATTTTAATTTCACAGCAAGGAGTAAAGTTATGCAACGGAAAGCGGTACTGTGCGGCGTCAATGCCTATAAAAGTTCTCCCCATCTGCGGGGCTGTCTGAATGATGTGGATAATCTCCAGAACCTTCTTGTTGACACCTTCGGTTTTGCAAACTCAGAGATCCGCGTCCTTAAAGACGCTGAAGCGATTAAAAGCAACATTGAACGGGAATGGCAATGGCTGACCAGCGGCGCCGGCAAGGATGATGTTTTAGTCTTTCATTTTTCTGGTCACGGCTCCCACGTCGCCGATTTAGACGGGGACGAAGAGGATGGTCGGGATGAAATTACCTGTCTCTACGACATGGATTTTAATAACCCGCAGTCCTATATTTTGGATGACGAATGGTATGAGTGGGTAAAGGGCGTTAATCCTGAAGCTAATTTAATTATCTTGAAAGACACCTGTCACTCAGGCGGGAGTAGTCGTCTGCTCAGTGTGGCCAATGAAGCCGGGTTTGGGGAAATGATTTTGGTCGAGGATTCAGCCTTGCAACAACTGGGCCCCAGAAGCGACGCTTCTATTTATAACGTTCCCGATGGTCGTTTTTTGATTCCCCAGGATGTGCCGATGCGGGACTGGAGCGCCAATCGTCATCTACTGCGAATTAACGCCGATTCCCTCAACGGTCTGCACTTAATGGCCTGTCAAGAGCATCAAACCGCCGCCGACGCCTATATTAACGGAGCTTTTCAAGGCGCCTTTACCTATTACCTCTGCGATGTTCTGCGCTCTAATCAGCATTTAGATAGCCAAACCCTGATTGAGCGGATTGGGGCCCGACTCTCTCGGGACTATTCCCAGGTTCCTAACCACGAAGGGCAAGGGCGAACGGGCCCGATTTTTGGCTCCGGCGCTCCGTCTGACAAAATTTCTCTCAGCCTATCTTCCGTCCCGGCGCCGTCCTCCCTGGAACTGTCTGGAACGGATACCGCCCAGGCTCTGATTGGGGCTTATCTCAAACTGCTGGAAACCGTTACGCAATTAGAACGTCCCAGTCGCGTCTTCGACGGCGCCCGCCAACTGCCGTCTTGTCTCGTCGCGGTCCATGGCATTGGCAACCACTCAACCCAATATTCCGATCCCTGGTGGGCGGCGCTGAAACCCCACGTCTCGCCGGTTTATCCCCAGGGCGTTTTAGGTCAAGAGCGCCGGGAGGTGATTTGGAGCGATTTAGTCAACCGGGCCAGAACCGCCAACACCACCGAAGCCGAAGCCCTTAAGCAAGCCATTTTGGACGCGATTGAAGACCGTCGGGAACATGAGCTTTCCTCAGCTTCGCCCCGTTCCTGGTCGGAAATGCCCGTAACTCGGGGCAGTGAAATCGCCATCGACGATTTTCTGGTCTATATGGTTAATCCCGAGATGCGTCAACGCATTATTCGGCGCTTTACCGATGTTGTTTACCCGCTTCTTGAACAGGGAACCCACTTAGATCTTATTTCCCACAGTTGGGGAACTGTCGTCGCCTACGAGGGCCTGCGGGAACTGGAAACCCATACCCGCCTGACTGGTCGGGTGAATACCTTTTTTACGGTGGGTAGCGCCCTTTCCTTGGGGCCGGTGCAACAGACGCTACGTCCCGGCAATAAGCCGAGCCGCGACCGCAAGGCGCCCCGTCCCCGCTTGGTCAAACGCTGGTTTAATCTGGACGCCAAGGGGGATTTAGTCGGCGGCGCTTTATCTCGCAAGTTTGAGATTGATCAAGAGTTTTTGCAACTGGAGCCTACCGGTTGCGCGCCCAAACTCTGGGGCTACGATCTGGTTTGCGCCCACAGTTCCTACTTCCGTTCAGACAACTTAGCGGTGAACCGAGATATTTTTGCCCGCCATATTCTCGGCGGGAGCTAAGGAATCGGTTAATCCGGGTCGCTCAGCCCCCTGCGTTCCCCAAGGTTGGGGGACTTTAACTTGGGTTTGTCCCAGAATGGGGGGGCTAGGGGGGCTTTTTCAACAACCTCTTGGGTATAATACCAAGGGTTTTACGCCCAGGGTTGGCCGAGCGGTTGAGGCAGCGAACTCATAATTCGCCTTAGACAGGTTCAACTCCTGTACCCTGGATGATTGACGCGATTCTCCCTTGTTCCTATGTCCGAGCCGACGGCCCTGCGTAAAGCCGACCATATCCGCATCGCCCTGGAGGAAGACGTCGGCGCTAAGGCGGTGACGGCGGGGTTTGAGCGGTTGGCGTTGGAGCACTGCGCTCTGCCGGACGGGGATTTGGACCAAGTGGATCTGAGCTTGACCCTCTGGGGCAAGACCCTAAAAGCGCCGTTATTGATCAGCAGTATGACGGGGGGAACCGCGGAGGCGGGGCGGATTAATCAGTGTTTAGCGGAGGCGGCCCAGGCTTTGGGGATCGCCATGGGCGTCGGCTCCCAGCGGGCGGCCCTGGAAGCGCCGGAATTGGCCCAAACCTACCAAATTCGGGAGCGAGCGCCGGATATTTTGTTATTTGCCAATTTGGGTTTGGTGCAGTTTAACTATGGTTATGGGATGGAGGAGGCCCGGAGGGCGGTGGAGATGATCGGCGCCGACGCCTTAATTTTGCATCTGAACCCCTTGCAGGAGGCGGTGCAAGCCGGGGGCGACCGCAATTGGTCGGGGTTGTGGCGCCGTTTGGAGGAAATTACCCGGCAGTTAACCGTCCCGGTGATTGTTAAGGAAGTGGGAAATGGGATCAGTGCCGGGGTGGCGAAACGGTTAGAGGACTGCGGCGCGGCGGCCATCGACGTGGCCGGCGCCGGGGGCACCAGTTGGAGCGAAGTGGAGGCCCACCGTCAGACTGATCCTCGGTTAAAACAAATCGCCCATGCTTTTGCGGGTTGGGGCATTCCCACGGCGGTGAGTTTGCGGGCGGCGCTGGGGGCGACGGATTTGCCGATTTTCGCCAGCGGCGGTCTGCGTTCCGGCATTGATTGCGCTAAGGCCCTGGCGTTGGGCGCCGCTTTAGCGGGGAGCGCCGCGCCGTTGTTGGGGCCGGCCACAGTTGATGCAGAGCAGGTTTACGAGCGGTTTAACGGCTTTTTGCAGGAGTTGAAAATCGCGGCTTTTTGTTGCGGCGCTTTTACCCTGGCCCAGTTGGCTCAGGTTCCCCTTTACGATAGTCACACCTGGCAACGGATGGTTAAACCCCGATGAGGCCGAGGATTTTATTCATTAGTAATGGTCATGGGGAGGATCAGAACGGCAGTCGCATTTTAGCTGCGCTGACCCGGCTTTATCCCCACTGCGAGGCCCTGGCTCTGCCCCTAGTGGGGGAAGGACACGCCTATCAAAAACTGGGAGTTCCCCTCGTGGCAACCACCCGGACGCTCCCCTCCGGCGGTCTGATTTATACCCATCCCCTCAACTGGCTCCGGGATCTGGGGGGCGGTTTGGCGGAGTTAACCCTGCGGCAAATCTGGGCGACTTGGCAGATCAAGGAAGAGATTGATTTTTGTTTAGCGGTGGGGGATCTGGTGCCGTTGCTCTTCGCCCGTCTGACGGGGCGCCCCTTCGCCGCTTTTTTGGTCTCGACTTCCGCCTATTACGAAGGCTATTTGGAATTGCCGGCGCCGACGGCTGTTTTGCTCCGCTCCCCTCTCTGTCAGCGGATTTGGACGCGGGACGCCTACACAGCCCGGGATTTACAGCGCCGGGGCTTTAGTCGGGCGGATTACGCAGGGTATCCGATTTTGGACGGGCTGGAACCCCAGGGCGTTGCTTTAGGTTGGGACGGCGCCGGGGGGAAAATCGCCCTCTTTCCCGGTAGTCGCGTGCCGGAGGCGTTGCGGAATTTGGCCCAGTTGTTGGCGCTGGCGTTAGAGTTGCAAACGTCAGGAAACTACCACTTTCGGGCGGCGCTGGTTTCCGCCATTACGGAAACGGATTTAAGGGCTTTAGCTAAAAGCCAAAACTGGGATTATCTCGGCGCCGGTCTTCTGCGACGCGAAAACTGCGAGGTGGGCTGTTATTGGGGCGCTTTTAACGATATTCTCGGCGCTTGCGATTTGGCGCTGGGCATGGCGGGAACGGCGGTGGAGCAGGCGGTGGGTCTGGGCAAGCCGGTAGTCCAGATTCCCGGCCCGGGGCCTCAGTTTACCTACGCGTTTGCGGAGGCGCAAATGCGTCTGCTGGGGCCGAGCGTGACGACGGTGACGGCGCCGGACGGGATTCCGAGGGCGGCCCGGCTGGTGGCTCAGATTCTCGCCGACGAGGACTATCTGGCTTTTTGTCGCCTTCAAGGGGCGGAGCGGGTCGGCGCTCCTGGTGGCTCGGCGGGGTTGGCCCGGGCGCTCTACGCTTGTTTGGCAACCGGCGCCGGTGATGGGGAGGGGCTAAAATAGAGACGCTGAGCGTAAAACGCTATGTTTGATCTTCAAACCTTAATCGCCATCTTGGCGACTCTCCTGTTATTTATCACCAGTGTTGTCCTGGCCTATGACAAACTCCAATTCCGAAACTACGACCTCCCCATCCCCCAATGGCTGGGACTCTCTCTGGCGGGGATTACGTTCAGTACCTCGACTACGCTCGGTAGCCCCCTGCTGGTGGCTGATCAAATCCTACGGGGGCTTGTCCGACTTGAGGAAAAGCAACGCCGAGTTAGAGAAGAGAACTTTAGAGTTGAGGAGGCAGAACGCCAAGCTCGCCGAACTCGAATCGAAACTCGATATCGTATTGCGCTCGTCCAATTCCAACTCGACCCCAGCGCCGTCCACCGACGATATCTAGGGAATATTTTGGCGCTTCTTCAAGAATACCAAGATACCCTTTAAACAGATTTCAAATAACAGATATCAGTGTCTGGGCCGAGGGTAGGGAGGGCTGAGCAACCTTGAAGGATCGGCGCTGAATGAGTGAACAAGCTCGTCAACCCCCGGCGATTAGGAGATCCCTAAAATAGGTTAGACTCGGAAGAGTCTATTCTTAAAAATTAAATTCTTTTTGCAAGCGCCATGAATTTTGGCTCCGCCGCCGACGCCGCCATTGAGCAAAATCTAGAGCAGTTTGTGGTGGTGTTGGCCGTTTCCCTGACGGTCGCGACCTTATCCCGGATTCTGCCCTGGATTCGCAAAATTCCCTACACCCTTTTGCTGGTCATTGTGGGTTTAGGTTTGGCTTTTGTGGATGTGCGTCTGGTTAACCTTTCGCCCCAGTTAATCCTGGAAATCTTTCTCCCTCCCCTGCTCTTTGAGGCGGCTTGGAATGTACGCTGGCAAGACCTGAAAGCCAACTGGTTTCCCGTGGCGCTCTTCACGATTTTTGGGGTCTTACTCTCCATCGCCGCCATTGGTTTGAGCCTCAGTCGATTTACCTCCCTGACCTTGCCCACGGCGCTCCTAGTCGGCGCTAGTCTTTCTACGACAGATCCGGTTTCCGTGGTGGGTCTCTTTCGACAGTTAGGCGCGAGTAAAAAGCTGAGTATTTTAATGGAGGGGGAGAGCTTGTTTAACGACGGCATCGCCGTTGTGGCTTTTGTGCTTTTAGTCAGTCTTCCCTTTGGTTCCCAACTGCTTTCTTTGCCGACGATTTTGCCTCTGTTCTTTTCCTTTGTGGGTATCGGCGCCGGTATTGGTTGTCTAGTTGGTTTTGGGCTATCCTTTTTAACGCAACGGGTGGATTTGCCGCTCGTGGAGCAATCCGTGACTCTAGTGGCGGCCTACGGCACCTATTTAATCACGGAAGAATTGGGCGGCTCCGGCGTGATTGGCGTGGTGACGGTGGGGATTATTTTAGGCAACTTTGGCTCCAGGGTGGGCATGAATCCCCGCACCCGTTTGTTAGTCTCGGAATTTTGGGAATTTTTGGCTTTTTTTGTTAATTCTATCGTTTTCCTTTTAATCGGAGATCAGGTTAAATTATCCAATTTACTGGACAGCGCCAATATTATCGGGGTCTGCATCGGCGCAGTGCTAGTTTCCCGTTGGCTGACTATTTTTGGTTTTAGCGCCCTCAGTAATCTTTGGGTGAAAGCTAGTATTAGCTACCCCGAACAAACGGTTCTCTGGTGGGGGGGGCTACGAGGTTCCGTTTCTATTGCCTTAGCCCTGAGCGTGCCGACGGCGCTGGCCCAGCG
>JAYKIZ010000103.1:0-2913 GCA_035285965.1 Cyanobacteriota bacterium
GAAGTGGGTGGTGTCTTCTCGCAACTCCGTCGCTAGGGGTTCACGGAGATAATCACTCTTTTCCTTGAGGATTTCAACTTTAGAGACTTTGGGGGAAGACAGGGGAGGAGTAGCTACCATGGGTCGAGGCGAAGAAACAAGGGCCGAATTTGCCGTTCCTCATTGTAGCCCGATTCACTCTAAAAAGAATCTCAAGGTTAGTCAGAAAAAGTCTATCTTGAATCTTAGCGGCCGAGGGGACGAAGCGCCTGGGCCAGCTCCTGAAGCGTCGTCTGAGTCTGGATTTCTCGTTCTAGGGACTGACCGGTGGAGAGCAGTTGACTGAGGCCCCGGAGCAAGCGCCGGAGGTCGTCCCGGAGGGCGGGGTTACCGGTGAGTTGCTCGATGTCGGCGGAAATTTTTTCGAGGTTTTGCAGACTGGTTCGGGCGGAATCCAACAATTGTTGCAGGAGCAGAAGGCTTTCCGGCTGACTGAGTTGGGCGCTGACGCCGGTGAGGTTTTGGCTAATGTCCTTGGCGTTGGCCGTCAGGGTTTGCAGGTTAGCCAGCAGGGTTTGGATTTCTCCCTGGGTTTGGGGATTGTCGAGGTTGACCAACAGGCGCCGGAGGGGCGGATTCAGGGTTTTTAAGAGACCCTGGAGGTCGGCGCTGAGGGTTTGAACACTGTCGAGGGTGGTTCCTAGGCGCTGTTCATTGCCCTGAATCAGGGTTTCCACCTGCCGACCCAGACGACTGGCTAAGACTAAGGTGGCGTCAAGGTCTTCAATCAGTCCTTCCCGCCGCAGTTCCCCTAGGGTCTGGGTCACTTCCGAACTCAGGCTAATGGCTTCGGAACTGAGGCTATCCACTTGACCCAGGGTTTGATCCAGGCGAGTCAGCGTTCGTTTCAGGTTACTGAGAACCTCGGTGTTTTTCACTTCTCCGAGGAGTTGGCGCCCATCCCGACTTAAAGCCCTAACGTCGCCGAGTAAATCAGGAGTTTGTTCCGTAATTTCTCCCAGCGCCTGAATCACCTGGGGATTATCCAGCAATTTAGCCAACCGGAGCGCCGAGCGCAGGAGTCGGTTGGTATCGATAATCTCGTCTCCCCGGAGAACGGCGCCGTCGCAGAGGATGACTTCTTTGGGGCAGGGCTTTTCCCAGGGGGAAGCCTTTAAATTCGCCGGTAGCGCCGCCACAGTAGGCACAATATTGAGGGACATTTCCCCGATTAAACTAATGGGCAGAGCTTCAATCTTGGCTTGGCTAGGGATGGGGTCGGCGGTTTTTGTAATCTCGACTTCGATGGCCACCTCCGCCGGCCGGGGCGTTAACCGGGTCACTTGCCCAATTCTGACCCCCCGGTAATTCACCCGCGTCCCCGCCACAATTCCCGTCGCGTCTTTAAACAAAAAGGTGAGGCGATAGCCCGGTCGGGTTAAGGGCAAATCCCGCAACCAGACCAACAGCGCCACTAAGCCAAACAGACTCACTAAAAAGAGCAGACCCACCGCGCTCTGCCAAAGGAGGGGAGTGGAGGGAGGCGATTCGGGGGCGGGGTCGCTCATGGATGGACCTATTTGACCAAATTGTCGGCGCCGGAAACCACTTTAGCGGACTGAATTTTATCTCCCTGTTTAATTGTATCCACCGTTTCCATGCCCTTCGTCACATAGCCAAAAACAGCGTAGTCTCCGTCCAGAAAACCAATGTCGTCGGAGAGACCAAAGTAAAACTGGGAAGAAGCGGAGTTGGGGCTTTGGGAGCGGGCCATGGCCACGGCGCCGCGGCGGTGGGGCAGGGCCACCGGGGGCGCGGAGTACCCGGCCTGTTGTCCCAGGGGAGTCCCGTAAACCGGCGCTGTTTTTTGTTGGGGGTCTGTGTCCGTCAGTTTAATTTCCAGGGGAATATTGCGGGGTTTCTGAGTCTGGGGATCGACAAAGCCGCCAGTGCCGTCCCCTTTGGGATCGCCGCCCTGGGCCACAAAGGGTTGCGGGGATTTCACCACCCGATGAAAGACCAGACCGTCATAAACGCCCCGTTGCACTAAATCCACAAAATTGCCGCCGGTAATCGGCGCTTGGTCGCCGTCCACCTCAATCACCACCGGAGCGCCGTTAATCGTCATTTCCACCACCGCTTTCCCCTTAAGGCGGGGCTTATAGCCCTCGAAAGTTAATTCCTGAGCCGTTCCGGTTGTCGCCGTCGGCGCTGGAGAAGAGTCCACCTGGGGGTCAGCGCACCCCGTTAGGTTCAAGACCAGCAGGGCGAGGAATAAAGCTGTAAGGGAGGCGCGGGGGAAAAAAGACATTTTGGGAATAAATTGGAAAATTAATGACCGGGCTTCGGCTACGCTCAGCCCTCGATACTGGTAACTGATACCTGATACCTGATATCTGTTAAAGCCCTTCCAGGGGAACTCCCAGAAAACGAGCCAACTCGGCGCCTTGATTTTCTAAATCCGCCAGAGAAATAGGCTGTCCGGCCCGGGTGAGGGGAATATCCCGGTGTTGCTTGACCTTCAGGTACAGCGCCCGCTTCGGGTTGAGACCTTCTCGAATCTCCGCCTTAATCGCCAAAACATCGGGGATGGCGTGGGTAAATTCCAGACGACGATTTTTCCCCGGAAAGCCCCAGCGGAAGAGGGTCACTTTACCGGTGTCCTGATTAAATTCGTTGTAGCCGCCCCCCACGTCCCAGAGGTAGGTTAACACCTGGTAAAGGCAGACCAAACAACCGGCCACGCCGTAGAAAGTTAGCGCCACGCCCTGGGGCACGAATTGCAATTGGCTGGTGTCGCTGACGATTAACAGGTTAGTCCCCAAATAACTCGACAGCCCCGCCAGCAAAAAACCCACGCCGCCAATGGCGGAGATAACCGCCCAAAATAAATTGCTAAACCGTCGGGCGCCGGTGATCTCCTGTCGGAGGACA
>JAYKIZ010000104.1:0-4323 GCA_035285965.1 Cyanobacteriota bacterium
ACCTTCGACGCCAACTCCATTACCTTTGACTTTATCCCCACCACCAACCAAGTCACCTTCCAGTACGTCTTCGCCTCTGAAGAGTACAACGAGTTTGTCGGCTCCAGCTTTAACGACGTTTTCGGTTTCTTCCTCGACGGCAACAACATCGCCTTCCTCCCCGGCACGACGACCCCGGTGGCTATCAATAACGTCAATAACGGCGCTAACTCTGGGGTCTATATCGACAACACCGTTATTCCCAACCCCATCGATAGCCAATACGATGGTTTTACCCGCGTCCTGACGGTCTTAGCCGACGTCACCCCCGGCCAAGTCCACACCATTAAACTCGCCATCGCCGACTCCGGCGACAGCATCCTTGACTCCGGCGTCTTTATTTCCGGCTCCACCTTTTCCGGCGAACTTCCCGGCTCTAACCCGGACAATCCCCTTCTGCCCCCCACCAACGACGATCCGACAGACGGTTTCGATTTCCCCGATATTTCCGTCTTTAACACCAATCAGACTGTTTGGATCGACCCGGAAGTAGCCGTAGGTTATAACTACATTGCTACTCCTGTGATCGGTAACCCCCTCTTCGCCACCGTCACTCTCCCCGCTAACATCGGCGACGGTCTCTACAACCTGCTGTTGGACGACGGCGGCGCCTGCGATAACTTCGTCACCCCGGGCGGCACCATCACCGGCGGCAGCGCCTTTAGCTTCGCCTCCGCGGTTCCCTGTTTCTCCATCACCGGCATCGAAGTGGAGGCGGCGCTGGATCCCCTCGATCCCACCGCCTTCGTCACGGGGCTGACCTTTGACTCCGTAGGTCAGGTCTCTCTGCAACAAATCCCCATCGTGGTCAACACCACCCCCATCCCCGAACCCATGACCATTCTCGGCGCTACCGTCGCCCTGGGTTTCGGCGCTAACTTTAAGCGCAAGCGCGACCAGAAAAAAGCTTAATGGGTTGTTGAAAGGGGTCTGATCCCCCCTAACCCCCTTGCCAAGGGGGGAAACATCCCGGCCGGGAGCGGAGACTGCTTCCGGCTTTTTTGCGGCTTAACGCCGGCGTCGTTCCGATCGCCGCGGCCCGGCAAAATTCAAACAAACCGATAGAATAGGAAGCGCCGATTCGGTATTACCTCCTCCCATGAAGCGCCTCCTGATTCTCAGCCTCTTTCTCGTCGGTCTCTGGTTTGCATTGGTTCATTTCTCCGCCAGCAAGGGTCTGGCCAGTCAGGGAACCTTTGAGTCTATTATTGTCAACTTTAAAAACAATCTCCCCACCGAAACCCTCAGCGCCCAGATGGGAAGCCTGCCGGAGGCCAAGGGTCTGGATTTTAACAGCGTTTTTTCCGTGAATGAGTATCTTTACACCCTGCCGGGGAATCGAGAACTGTTAAAACAACTGCGGCGCTCGCCCCTAGCGCCGTTTGTGGAATATATCGAGCCAAATTATATTTACCAAGCCCTAGAAATTCCCAACGACCCGGACTATAGCAAACAGTGGAACCTGCGGGCCATCGGCGCCGAAGCGGCCTGGGATCTAAGCAAAGGAGAGGGCGCCGTGGTGGCGGTGATTGACACGGGAGTCAGTCGAGTGCCGGATCTGGGAGAAACGGAATTTGTCGAGGGTTACAACTTTGTGGAGGACAACCGGGACACCCGAGATGACAATGGCCACGGCACCCACGTGGCGGGCACCATCGCCCAGACCACGAATAACAATTACGGGGTGGCGGGGGTGGCCTACAAAGCCAAAATTATGCCCCTGAAAGTTCTCTCCGCTACTGGGGGCGGCACGGTGGCGGATATTGCCGAAGCGATTCGTTACGCCGCCGACCAGGGCGCCACGGTGATTAACCTCAGTTTGGGCGGCGCCGGGGAAAGTCAGACCCTCCAGGCGGCCATCGATTACGCCTACGACAAAGGCGTCGTCATTGTGGCGGCGGCGGGGAACGAAAACCGCAACAGCTCCGCCTATCCCGCCCGTTATCCCAAAGTGATTAGCGTGGCGGCCACGGACGCGACGGGGAATCGGGCCAACTATTCCAACTACGGCGCCGGGGTGGATATTTCGGCGCCGGGGGGGAGCGAGCAGGGGGAAAACGGCAAAATTTTACAAGAAACCATCGATCCCGTCAGTCAAAAACCGGTTTTAGTCGGCTTCCAAGGCACCAGTATGGCGGCGCCCCACGCGGCGGGAACCGCGGCCTTAATTCAGTCGGCCCAACTCCAGGGGGCGAGGCCGGGCGTGAAACTCCAGGACGTCTCCTCTCCCCAGGAAGTGTTAGAAATTCTCAAAGCCTCCGCCCGCAAAGTGCCCGACGATACCTTTAACCACTACGGCGCCGGGCAACTGAGCGCCGGGGAGGCGGTGAAATTAGCCCGCCAGGGGCAGGTCACTTTCCGGGATTTCTTTCGCTGGTTGCGGGACAATGGCTACCTCAACCCGATTTTTTGGTTTGACGGCGGCGCCGTGGCGCTTCTGCCTAAACTCCTGATGGTGGCGGGGTCTTACCTCTTAGCCCTTTTGCTCCGTATCTATCTGCCCCTGCGCTGGACCAGCCCTTTCCATTGGGGCCTCATTCTCGGCAGTTCCGGCCTCTTTTTCCTTCAGGGAATTTACGTTTTCGACCTGCCTCAATGGCCCTTCCGGCTCTTGGGCAGTTCTCTCCCCACGGTAACTAACGCGCTCTGGGGCGGCGCTCAGTTGAACCCCCTCCTTGCCAGCGCCGTCATTCCCTTTGGGTTGTTAGTGTTACTCCTGGGGATTCCCCAGGCTAAAACTTGGGTTCTGGGTTTAAGTCTCGGCATGGCCTCCTTTTTAACGGTGGCGGCGGTTTACTTCCCCTCTTTAATGTTCATCGGCGCCGGAACTTGGGCCCAGGTTTATCTCGGCGTTAACGCTCTCCTCTGCGTGGCGCTGGTCTGGTTAGCCAGCCAAGGAGACTCCCGTTTAGCATGAGTCAGGAACTTTTAACTTTCACGGGAAAAGTAGAAAAGCGGGGCTTTGGCTTTGGGGTCTGGGTCCTGGTCTGTCCCGGCGGCGCCGTTTACGAACTCCAGTCGCCCCCCCCGGAGCTTTGCAAACTTGCGGGCCCCGTTTGGATTCAGGGTCGGATTCTAGAAAATGTCATGACCCTAGCCATGATCGGCCCGGTTTTACAAATTGAAGCCTTCGGCGCCGGCGAGAAGCCCTAATTATCTCAATCTCATGTCCAAACTTCTACAAACCTACGGATTTCCCATTGCGGGCCTAGCCATTCTCGGCGCCGTCTGGGGGTTGACCCAACAGAAATTTGCGCCCCTTCAGGCGGGGGAACAAAACGCCGTTACCGCCCCAACGGCCCAAGCGCCGGCAACCCCGACCCTAGCGGCGGCGCCCAGTCAGACCCAATCCGCCCAATGGGGAACCAACCTAGCGGGCGTCCGGGATTGGTCGCCGGCGGTTCCCTTTGTGGACGCCTTTAAATCCTCCCGACCCTGGACGGCGCCGAAGGTAAAAACCCCGAAAGTAGAGGGGACGACCCCGGCCTCCCAGGGAGGCAAAAAACGAAGGAGTGAGGAGAGTTTAACTTCCGCCGCAAGCCTTGACCTCGATCCCCAGGGTTGGGTCCGGTCTCTACCCGGCGCGCCTCCCCAGGCAAAACCTGGTCGAAAAGGCAAAAATCCCCGTCCTCAACGCCCCCAAGTTAGCGCTCTGTTATTGTCTAATCTCCAGGGCCGCTATCCGGGGGGCAAATACCTCGTTCTCTACGACGGAGAAGGAACTCTGACCTACCAGGGCGACGCAGTTAAACTAGAAGCTGAATCCCAGCCGGGGCGAGAGGTGTTGATGGTCACGCCTTCTAATCGGGGTATTACCCTCGGTATCGCCGCCACCAATCCCGCTAACTATATCCGCAATATTCGGGTCATTCCCGCCGGCGCCGAAAAAACCTACCAGAGCCAACCCTTTAACCCGGAATACCTCCAGCGGCTCAAACCCTTTACGGCGCTTCGGTTTATGGATTGGATGGAAACCAATAACTCCAAGCAGATAACCTGGCAAGACCGTCCCACCCCCCAGTCCGCTACCTGGATGAAAAAGGGCGTTCCGGTAGAAGTGATGGTGCGGATGGCCAACGCCCTCGGCGCCGATCCCTGGTTCTGCATGCCTCACCAAGCTACGGACGACTATGTGCGCAACTTCGCCCTCTACGTCAAACAACACCTCAATCCGAATCTGAAGGTTTACGTGGAATATTCCAACGAAGTCTGGAACGGGCAATTTGAGCAACATAAATGGGTCAAAGCCCAGGCTCTGAAAACCTGGCCCAGCGCCGATCAGCC
>JAYKIZ010000105.1:0-6892 GCA_035285965.1 Cyanobacteriota bacterium
TCCTGATAGAAGCCATGCACATCGGCTTTAGTCAAAACCGCGACTTCACCCCCGAAGACATCCTCGAAGCCGCCAGCCAGGTCGTGCCCCTCGCCCGCACGGCGCCGGAGCAAGTGCAATTTCTTCAGGACTGGGCCCGCTCCGGCAAAGCCCGTCTCGCCTCCCGAGAAACCCGTTTTTCCGGGCCAGATTAGCTTCGCCCCTCCTCCTCACTCCTCCCATTCCTCCCCCTCCTCCTCATTCCCCCATCTCCCCGCCCCTCCCCCGACCATGACCGTCAAGATGAAACCCCTCCCCAGCGTCCTCCAATTTATCATCGGCTTCCTCCTCGGCATGGGTCTCTTTGTCGGCGCTATTACCCTAGTGGGGTATCTCATCGTCTCCCGCTTTGCCGCTACGCCGGAGCGCCCGGTTTTCCCAGAGGAAGTGGCCAAAAAAGCAAAAGCGGAAGTGAGCAAACCCAAAGCCAGCCCGAAACCCGACCCCAAAGCCAGTCAGGAACCCAAACCCGCGGTTTCCCCCTCCCCCAGCCCGACGCCGAGTCCCAGTCCCTCTCCTAGCCCTAGCCCCACCCTCCCCCCCAACGCCTATAGAGCCAAAGTGATTTGGGGCGAAGGCTTGAGCTTACGCTCCGGCCCTGGCCGGGATTCGGAACGCACAGGGGGCGTAGGCTACAACGAAGAAGTGATTGTGCTAGAAAGTGATGGGGAATGGGTCAAGATCCGCACTTCCGGCGAACAGGAGGGCTGGGTCAGACAGGGTAATTTACAGAAATTAGAGTAATGGCTCCGCAATACCGGGTTAATTGGCACGCAAATCTGGGGGAAATTCCCCAAATCCAATGGGACGCCTTGGCTCTGCCCCTAGAAACGCCCTTTCTGGAATGGGACTGGTTGCGAAATTTGGAAACCTCCGGGAGCGTGGGGCGCAACACCGGCTGGCAACCTTGTCATTTGACGGTCTGGCAGGGCCGGGAGTTGGTCGGCGCCGCTCCTTTGTACCTCAAAAGCCACAGTTACGGGGAGTTTGTCTTTGACCACCAATGGGCGGATCTAGCCCACCGTTTGGGGATTAACTACTATCCCAAATTATTGGGAATGACCCCCATGACCCCGGCGGAGGGGTACCAATTTTTAATTTCTCCCCAGGCGGAGCGCCGGTTTATTTTGAACCTCATGGTTCAAGCCATTGACGCTCAGTGTCAAAACCTGGGGGTATCCGGCTGTCATTTTCTCTTTGCCGACCCCGCCTGGCGCCGGGAAATAGAGACTTTGGGCTTTACCCCCTGGCTCCACCACAGCTACATCTGGCGCAATCAGGAGTTCCAAACCTTTGAGGATTATTTAAAAGTCTTTAACGCCAACCAGCGCCGCAATATTCGCCGGGAACGGAAGGCGGTGGAGCAGGCGGGGTTAAACGTACAAGTCCTGGCGGGGGAAGACATTCCCCATCACCTTTTTCCCCTCATTTATCGGTTTTACAGTAGCACCTGCGATAAGTTTTACTGGGGCAGTAAATATCTAACCCGCAAGTTTTTTGAGCAACTCTATCCCAACTACCGCCAACGGGTGGCGCTGGTGGTGGCCTACAGCGAAAGCGACGACCAGCATCCCGCGGGACTGTCTTTCTGTTTACGAAAAGGCGGGAATCTCTACGGGCGCTATTGGGGCAGTTTACAGGAGTACGACTGCCTTCATTTTGAAGCCTGCTATTATCGCCCCATCCAGTGGGCCATTGAGCAAAACATCCAAATGTTCGATCCCGGCGCCGGGGGCCGCCATAAACGGCGCCGGGGTTTCCCCGCCACGGCTAATTACAGCCTCCACCGCTTCTACTCGCCGCGGATGGCGCAGATTTTAAACCACTACATCGAAGAAATCAACGAGATGGAGCAGGCGGAAATCGACGCCATTAATCAGGATCTGCCCTTCAGCAAGCGGGAAATCCTCCTAGGGATTTAAACCGCTTTCTTCCTGTTCTGGGTTAAATGGGTTAAATTTTGATCACTGAATAACTGCCACCCGCTCCATGATTTCCACCGTTCTTCCCGATTCTCCGGCCCAAACGGGCCGCGGCGCCGCGGTTCATCGCGCCACGAAAGAAACTGATGTTTTTGTCCGTTTAAATCTAGATGGGCAGGGTCACTGTCAAGCCGAGACGGGTATTCCTTTTCTAGACCACATGCTCCAGCAAATCGCCTCCCACGGCTTAATTGATCTGGAAGTGCGGGCGACAGGGGATCTGGAGATTGACGACCACCACACCAACGAGGACGTGGGCATTACCCTCGGTCAGGCTTTAAACCAGGCCCTGGGAGAGCGCCGGGGGATTCACCGCTTCGGACATTTTGTCGCGCCGTTGGACGAGGCCTTGATCCAAGTCAGTCTGGATTTTTCCGGTCGCCCCCATTTAAGTTATGGGCTAACCCTACCCACGGAACGGGTGGGAACCTACGATACTCAATTAGTCCGGGAATTTTTTGTGGCGGTGGTTAACCACAGTTTGCTGACCCTCCACATTCGCCAACTGGACGGCCTCAACAGTCACCATATTATTGAAGCGACCTTTAAAGCCTTTGCCCGGGCCTGTCGGCAGGCCATCACCCCCGACGAGCGCCGCCTGGGGAGCGTTCCCAGTTCTAAAGGGGTACTCTAGGAGAGGAAGGGCGTCGATTCGCCCTCGCCTTAAACATCCGATTATTTCCCAACTCCCATGGCCAACTGGTTAGAGCACAGCGTGCAAATTGAAGTCGAAGCGCCCATCGAACTGGTGTGGAGTCTCTGGTCGGATTTGGAGCAGATGCCCCGCTGGATGAAGTGGATCGAGTCCGTTCGCGTTCTAGAGGAGAACCCCGAACTCTCCAAGTGGAAGTTGGCCAGCACCGGTTTCGAGTTTACCTGGCTCTCCCGCATCACCAAACTGATCCCCCAACAGATCATCCAATGGGAATCCGTGGACGGTCTCCCCAACCGCGGCGCCGTGCGTTTCTACGACCTCAAGGGGCGGAGCGTTGTGCGCCTGACCATCGCCTATTCCGTGCCGGGGTGGTTGGGGAAAATCATGGATAACCTCTTTCTAGGCCGGGTGGTGGAATCCACTGTCAAGGCGGATCTAGAGCGTTTTCGGGACTATATCGGCGCTTTGCAGGCTTCGAGGATAGACGCCTAAGAGACTAATCTCCCCCCTTTTCGCCAAGACCAAAGACCCCTCAAACCGGAAAGAAACCAGCCCCTCAGCGTCAATCTTGCCGTCTTCGCGTTTGATCTAAAAACCTACCTCCTTCATCGCCATGACCTTTCAGCGAATCTTTGCGGCGCTGGACCGCTCCGACCTCGCGCCGGAAGTCTTTGCCCAGGCGCTCAATCTAGCGCAAAACGCTCAACCCGGAGCGGCGCTGAAACTCTTTCACTGTCTGCCCTTGGATAGCCAAATGTTGAGTCCCTACGCCAGCGGCGCCGGAGAGGAGCTATTGGGTTTCGCCCAGAATCTTCAAGAGCGCCTACAGGGAGAAAGTCGGGACATTCAACGCTGGTTAGAGGACTACGCCCAACAGGCCCAAGCCGCCGGAGTGACCGCGGAATGGGACTGGGCCCTGGGAGAGCCGGGGCGCCAAATCCGGGACGTGGCCCAAAGATGGCAAGCGGATTTAATCATCATTGGGCGTCGGGGGCTACAAGGTTTTGCCGAAATGGTGCTGGGAAGCGTAAGCAACTACATCGTCCATCAAGCGCCCTGCTCCGTTTTGATTATTCAGACGCCCCGAGTTTAAGGGTTCGTCGTCTTGGGCGCCAAGGGTGAGTAACGTCGCCTTTTCCAAGGGATTCAACCCCCTGACTCCTTTAATGTTCATGCCTTCGTAGGGACGCGCTAGGCGGATCGCCCCCAGGGATTGAGGACTATCCAGATCCCAAATCCGCAGGGTTTCGTCGACGCCGCCACTGTAGACCCGTCGCCCCCGAGGCTCTAACGTCAAACCCCAAATCCAATTTTCGTGCCCTTGCCAGGTTTGGAGACAATTTCCGGTTTTGAGATCCCAGAGTTTGAGAGTCTGGTCGCCGCCACAACTCAGAAAACGGTCTCCCTCCGGTAAAAATTCAGCCCGGGTCACTTGCCCGTTATGACCTCTAAAGGTTTGGAGCAGTTCGCCCTTGGGATTGTCCCAGAGCTTCAGCGTTTGGTCGTCTCCTCCGGTGAGCCAATAACGCCCGTCGGGGCTATAGGCCACAGTCCAGATCCGGTCTTGATGGGCTTCTAACTCGGCGATACACTTTCCCGAAGGCATTTCCCAAACGCGGATACCTTGACTGGAACTTCCCGCCAACAATTGTCGCCCGTCGGGGCTAACGCTCAGACTTAACACCGGGCCTGGACAATCCGTTAGGGTCAGGTAACAATAACCCTGTTCCCAGTCCCAGAGTTTAACCGTTCCGTCGTGGCTGGCGCTGGCCAACCAGCGTTCCCCCGGCGCGAGAACCACCGCCCAGACCCAACCCTGATGACCCGAGAGTGTGCGACGACAAACCCGCTCGCGCCAGTCCCAAATCTTGATGACGCCGTCGCTACTGCCGCTGATTAAGGTTTCCCCATCGGCGCTGAAAGTTAGATCCAAAACGCGATTGCAATGACCCTGAAGGGTAAAGGCTTTTTGGGGCAAAGCGCCGTCTTCTTCCAAACGCCAGAGACTAATGGTCTCGTTTTCTTGGCCCGCGGCTAACCACCGACTATCGGGGGAAACCGCAAAGGTTTGCAGACACTGACTATAGCCCCGCAAGCGCCGCAAGCCTTGTCCCTGGGGCAGTTGCCAGAGACCGATGCCCCGGTCGTCTCCGCCGCTGGCTAATTGTCTTCCCTCGGGATGAAAGGCCACGGACCAGAGGGGCGCGTCGTGGAGACCCAAAACCTGTAAACACTCTCCCCGGCGCCAATCCCAGAGACAGATTCGATGATCTCCGCCGGCGGTGGCGAGGGAGTCGCCGTCGGGGCTAAAGGCGAGGTCGAGGATCGGGGCGTTGGGAACGATTTGCCCAATACAGCCGCCGCTGGCGATGTCCCAAATTCTTAAAGCGCCGTCAAAGCTCGCGCTGATCAAATGGGCGCCGTCGGGACTGACCGCCGCGTCCCAGACGCAGGCTTGATGTCCTTCCAGAGTGCGCAGGCAGGTTTGAGTCTTCAGATCCCAAAGTTTAACGGTTCCGTCCCCAGAGCAGGAAACTAAAGTTTGGTTATCGGGTAAGAAGACGACGGACCAGACGCAAGCGCCGTGGCCCTCTAGAGTGGCGACGCAGTCGGTTTTCCCCAGTCGCCAAAGTTTAATAGTCCGGTCTTCGCTGGCGCTAGCCATCCAATTACCGTCGGAGCTAACCGCCACGGCGGTAATCACGCCCCGATGGCCCCGCCAGATTTGTAGGCATTCCCCGGTGTAGCCATCCCAGCGCCGTAGGGTGCGGTCTTGACCGGCGCTGAGGATAAATCGACCGTCCGCGGTAAAGCAGACCGACCAGACCCAGCAAATGTGCCCCCGGCTTTCCGCCAAAAGATTGAGTTGGCTGTCCCAGAGGTGAATGACTCCGTGGGTGTCGCAGGTGACGATGCGGTCGCCCTGGGGGCTGAAGCTAATTTGGGTGATCCCGCCAAAAGTTTGGGAGAGGGCGCAGTTTTTCAGTTCGCTGTGGCTAAAATTCACCCCCCGGAGGCTCAGGTCCTGTAAGTTTGCCTGACGGACGCTCAGACCGGAAAAATCGTACCCGTCTAGGTTCGCCTCCAACTGTCGGTAGAGATTGAGCAAATTGCCGGCGCCGTAGCCCCCCATTAAACCCAGATTGACTTGCAGTTGTCGGAGGAGGTCGTCCAGACGGCGCTGGATTTCCTTCGGATTGGGCCAAGCCTCCCGCAAACGGTTCAGGATGGGAATCGCAATCAAACGAATTTGACTGGCCTGAATCATTTCGGCGCTGGTGGCTTTGATCAGAGCGTGACTCACCAGCGCCCCGTAGTCTCCCCTTAACAGGGCTTCGGCGATAGTATTAATAATTTTGTCTGTCGTATATTCTAAAATAACGGGTTGCAGGGTAAAGCCACGAGCGTTGCTTTCCACCAAAGAGCGCTGTTGTAGGGATTCCAAGCAAGTTAACAGACGATGAATATCCACCGGCGGAAACAAGTCCTCCTTGAGGGTCTGGACTCCGACAATATCCCGATTGATGGCCAGCCAGTAGAGGATTTTTTGCTCCAGGTCCGTCAGACGATTAAATTGGCTTTCCAAGAGATAGTTAATCCCTGTGACAATGGAGGCGGATTCCGCGAGGAGGAGTTGACCGTCTCCTCCCAGAATATTGGTAATGGCGGTGGCCACAATTTTCAGCGCCAAAGGATTGCCGCCGTAGTGGCGGTGGATATGAGCCCGCTGGTCTGGAGTCAGTTCTACATCTTGGCTCGCCAATAGGGCTTGCCCCGCGTCTAGATCGATTCCCCCTAGGGTCAAACAACGGACTGGAAACCCGGACTCTGACATCCAAGGCAATTCCAAAGGCTTTTCTCGGGAGGTCAAGAGAATAGAACTCCGATGAACGGTGTTGCCCAAAGCGCTGAGCAAGTCCCCATAGTTTTCATAACCCGGACGAAAATGGCCCGCCTTATGGTGAGCGTCGAAAAGGGTTTCAAAGTTATCCAGAATCACCAAACAAGATTGGGACTGAAGCGCCGTCAGCAAATGGGGAAGGGGATCTCCCAGGGGCGAGAGGGCGATTAATTGTTGGGGCTGAAGGGCGCCGAGGATAGAGCGAATTAACTCAGCTAGGGGGGGCGCGTCCCGCAAACTGCGCCAAATCACCCGCTCAAACCGCGATTCTATTTGTCGAGTTAGTTGATACACTAAGGAAGACTTCCCCATGCC
>JAYKIZ010000106.1:0-10697 GCA_035285965.1 Cyanobacteriota bacterium
GTCAACACGTATTACCTAGGGAGTTACGCCACGGATAAGGATCCCAAAAAGCGGGAAATTTACAACAAAGTCGGTGTCATCTTCCCCGACCAAAAGGGTAAGGGCACCCATATCAATATCAGCGGCGGCGGCGTCGTCAAAACCGCGCCGAATCGGGCCAACGGAGTCCGCTTCTTGGAATACCTCGTCAGTCCCGGCGCTCAGAAGTTCTTTGCCCAGGCGAACAACGAGTATCCCGTCGTCAAAGGCGTCGCCCTCGATCCCGCGGTGGCCAAGTGGGGAACCTTTAAGGAAAGCGCGGTTCCGGTGTCCCAGTATGGCCCCAATCTCGGCAAGGCTCTCCAGATTATGACCGCGGCGGGCTGGAAGTAAAACCAGCGCTTTCGGTATCCTGAGCGTAGCCGAAGGATACCGCAGGTCGTTAAATCTCCCGTTAAAGCAGAGTTAATGACAGTATTCTCTTGGGTGAAGGACGGATCGAGGGTTGCCCTTCGGCTACGCTCAGGGCGCGAGGGCTGAGCGTAGCGCCGTCCTGAGCTTGTCGAAGGGCCGAAGCCCGACTCTTCAATCAGTATGGGGGCTTCTCAGATTAGTCTTTGCCTTCATCCTTCCAGAATTTTTTGTACTCCTCACTTTTTCGCCCTAGCCGCTATAGTGGAAAGCTAAGCAGGCCCACTCTCACTTAGGAATAGGGAGTCGTAATGGACTTTAATTTTGACTTTTCAGCGACGGAACTGGAAAAATCGGAAGACAATACTCTTATTCAATACCTCCAACAGCAACATCCAGACACCCTCGCCTGGGTCGCCCAATCCGCCAGCGCCGAAATTAAAGAGATTATTAGCCAGAACGTCCAGGGGCTGGTGGGCATGCTCCCGGACGAAGATTTTCATGTGCAGATTACCACCGACCGGGACGACCTCGCCAATTTGCTGGTTTCCGCCATGATGACGGGCTACTTTTTGGGGCAGATGGAGCAACGCAAGAACCTCGACGCCAGTTTAGCCGGCGCCGACAGTCTAAAAACGCCGCCCCCTTTGTTTTAAGGTTAACCGCCCTTGGCAAAACTCCCGAGGACTAGCGCGGAGAGGAGTAAACCCGGAATCAACAACACAATCAGCATTAACAGTTGGTCGGCGGTCACGGCGCTAAGGCTCCTAAAATAACTTTCGTTGCCACCTTAGCGAAAATTCGTCGCCTTGGCTCAAGGATTTTCTATCACGGTTCAAGTCTATGTTAGCTTCCCCGACTTCCGCCTCTTCCCTAGAACTCGCTCAACAACTGGCTGAGCGCCTAGTTATTTCCCCCCAGGATTGGCACCGTCTGAAAGCCAACCGCAAGGCCCAAGCGGCCCAGGACTTAGCCGCCGCCTTAGTCTATCTCCTCAAGGACAATCCCCAGGAAGCCCTGGCCCATATCCAACAGGCCCAGGGCTGGCTGGATCGGTCCATTTCGGCGCCGCCCTGTCCCACCCACGGCTCAACCGCTCCTCAGCGCTCGGATCGGATCTAGACGAGCGGCCCGCCGAGCCGGTAAGACTCCGAATCCAAGACCGATGGCGCTGGAAACCCCGAGGGATAAAACAATGGCGGGGAGGGATAAGCTCACCGGAGCTAGGGCCAGACTGTCCGCCGCTAGAACTCCCGCCACCGCCGCGCCAACCCCCAGAGCGCCCCCGAGACAAGCCAGAATGACGGCTTCAATCAAAAACTGGGATAAAATATCCCCCTCTCGAGCGCCGAGGGCTTTCCGTAGGCCAATCTCCTGGGTGCGCTCCGTCACAGAGACCAACATGATATTCATAATGCCGATGCCCCCCACCAGCAGGGAAATACTGGCGATGGCCGCCAACATCTGAGTCAGCCCTTCATTGGCGGTTTGGGTGGTTTCTAGGAGTCCGTTTTGGGGCGTGATCTGGATATCGTCGGGGCGGGCGTCGGGGTGGAGCAGACGGATTAAATTGGTCACCTGAAATTGAGCGGTGGGCAGATGGGCTTCGTCCCGGGCCAGCAGGGCGATGAGCGTTAAAGGAATACCGTAGGGAAAAAAGCGCCCCGCCACCTGCCGACTCAGAAGCGGCAGAGGCACCACCACTTGATCGTCTTGATCCGTCCCAAATAAAACGCCCTTGGATTCGAGGACGCCGATCACCAAAAAACTCTGATTCTGTAAACGAACGGTTTGCCCTAAGGGATCGGTTTCCCCAAAGAGGCGCCGGGCCGTACCGGCCCCGAGAACCATCACCCGGCGGTTGCGTTCAATGTCCCCTTCATTAAAAAAGCGCCCCGCGGCCAGTCGATAGTTCCTGACGGTTAAATATTCCGGGGTGGAACCAATCACCTGAGCGTTGAGGGTCTGGCGTCCGTAGCTCAGCAGTTGGGTAGTCTGAAATTCCGGCGCTATGGCTTTGATAGCGGGGACATTGGCGGCGATAGCCTCTGCGTCTTCCAGCAAGAGGGGGCGGGCTCCGGCGGACGCGGCCCGACGGACGCGGGTGGAGGTGAGGCGAACGAAAAGAACATTGGGCCCCAGCGCCTCGAATTGCTCTAGGGTCGCTTCCTGGGTTCCTTGACCAACGGCGACTAGGGCTACCACGGCGCCGTTGCCAATGGCGACGCCCAACATGGCCAAGGCGCTACGAAGTTTATTGCCCAATAAGGAACGCAGGGCCATCTGAGCGGACTCTTGCCAATCGATCATTGATCTGTCAGGAAAGGGAACGGTTAATCCATGTTAAAGGCAAACCAAACCGCCCAAATGATAATAGCCAGAAAAACAAGCGTCCCGGCCGTAAAAGCGAAATTGTGTAAACTGCCGGAGTCGATGAGGGTCATAGGTCTCTGGGGCGAGAAGTAAACCTTAAGCTAGGGCAAATTCTCTTGTTTGGAGTTAACCGCTACACCAGTTATCTAAATCAAAGGAACCGGACGCTTCGGGAAATTCTTCTAAATATTGCTCTAGGGCTGTTTTTTCTAGACGCTCGGCCCGTTGGTGAGCCGCCTCGGCTTGTAGTTCTTCGACAATATCCCAAGCCACTTTACATTCTGGGGCGTTATGACCCTTCTCGGCGCAAACTCGCCGGGCTTCCCGCACCGCTTGCTCAATCTCCCGAGCGAGGGAATGTTCCCTCGGCGCTTCTAAAAAGTTGCTTTTGACCAAAATATCAGTGGCGGAAAGAATTCCTAAGAGTTCTTCTCGAATCACCGGCGCCGAGCGGATATCGGCGTTGGCGAACAGTCGGGCGGCGTACTCCACGCTTAAATCGGGATTGAGCACGATACAGGGCTTGGTCATCACTTCATAGACCCGAATCCGGCGGGGATCTCGACCGTAGGCCGCCACTTTTTTAATAATATCCGACTCCGTTAAAATGCCGTAGGCGTCCTCAGCGTGACGGCGCTCGACAATCAGAGTATAGAGGTCGTACTCCTTCATCAGCCGCGCGGCTTCGGCGATGGTTTGGTGTCCCCGCACAGTGACGACAGTTTGGGTCATAATTTCGGAAACTTTCATGCTCAATCCTTAGAGAATTTGCGAAGGATAAAATCAATCTTAATAGTGGCTTCCAGATTGATTCGAGTGGTTCGGCTACGCTCAGGGCGCAAGGGCTGTCCCTCGCCCGGGAGAATTCCGCTATAACTAGTTTTTAAGGTTACGGAATATAGGACTTGGGTTTACAACCGCGGTTCAGAAAACCGTCTAATCCCCAGGCGGCGCATTCGATGGCGTAGGGTTTGCCGGGTTGAGAGACCAAGGTATAGGTGCAGGAAACATAGCCATTGCTATCGGTGTCCCATTGTTGACACTGGGAACCCTTCACTTCTTCCTGCATGACGTTGGCCACGTAACTGCTCAGTTGCTCTTCGGCAAAACTGCGACCAAAAAAGAATTGTCCGATGTTGCGCCCCACCGTTAAGAGAAGCGCCGCGGCCAGAAGTAAGGCGCCGCCCGCTAAACCGACAATAATCAGGATTTTGATTTTATTGAGTTTATTCATAGAGCTGGGTCGTTTCTCAATAACGGCTTCCGTTTTACCGATCATACCGGTTTAAGGATCTCTTCCTCGTCCCCTAGCGCCGGCGGAGTCTCCCAATTTTCTAACGGCGCTTCTAGCGTCCACAGGGCGATGGCGTCATTGTAAAGCCGGGCTTGGCTCGCCGTCGGCGCCGGGGCCAGTCCCCAATGGGCCCGAACCAGGTAGGGACTCTGGCGAGCCTGGAGCAAACTGCCGCCATTGGCCTGAAAAATCGGGGTTTCGTTCATCCAAACCACCAACAGCGGTTCAGCGTAGTCCAGATAAACCGTCATCTTGACCCAACGGCGCCGGGGTAAATAGACCGGCTCTAGGGGAGCGATAATTTCCCAACCGTCTCCCGTCTTAAATCCGCCCAGGGGGCCGGCGCCGACCAGTTCCAGCTCCCCTTTGGCGCCGCTCACCCGGAGACTGACGCCCTGCCAATCCTCCGCGGCGGCGAGGGTCATGAGCGCGACGCCCTCCCCGGCGCCGGGCTTGGGCCAGTCTAACCAGACATAAAATTGATTAACTAGGGGTTTAGGCTCCGCGGCTAAGTAGGCTGGATTCGCCACCTCCATTTCCAGAACCGGATAGGGCGCCGGGGGCGGCGTTTCCTGGGCTTGGGTTAGTTGACCGGCGTAAATATGCTTGCCCTCGGGGGCGGTGATTCCCGTTAAACCAACCTGGGCCGGGTTGAGGATCGTCCAACGGGCCGGGCCCGAGTTAGAAAGTTTTCCCCCCGCCTGGAAGGTCGCTTGAGGTTGCTTGGTTTGGCGCCGGGTCAGCCATTCTCCCGGAAAACCCGTTTCAAACCCCGAGCGCCAGAGGCTTTGGCTTAAACGACCGGTTTCTGGGGTCGGAGAGGCCCAGGGATTAAGTCCCAGTTCTGTCAGAGGTTCGGGAATGAGGCTGAGCAAGAGTCCCACTGTAACCAGAAGTAAAAACCAGCCCCAGAACTGGGTTAAACGCTCTCCCCAGGGCTTCGGCTCTGGGACGCCGGGGGGGCGCAGACGGCGCTGGAAACGGGGGCGGGGCGGCATAGGGACTCCGTAAGAGAGAGTGTAGGATTAATTTTGCCAAAAGGCTTGACAAAACGGGGATCTGTGGGAGAAGATTGTAAAACTGTGAAAAACGGGGCTATAGCTCAGCTGGTAGAGCACTTGCATGGCATGCAAGGGGTCAGCGGTTCGAGTCCGCTTAGCTCCATTCCCTAGACTCGCCCTTGAGAATCTTGTGTTAGAGTCTGCGGCCCTGCCAAGGGGTCTTGGATTTACCATAGCAATCTATCCGGCGGTAGCTTTATCATAAATCTTTCAGATTTCGACTTTCGCCCAGGAGTATAACCATGGCTGTTCCCTCTCCCCGCCTAAGCGTCCAATCCTTCCAGCTAGCGCCGCAGACCCAAGCGATACGGTCTTTGGATTGGGATCGGGATCGGTTTGATATTGAATTTGGGCTACAAAACGGCACGACCTACAACTCTTTTTACATCGAAGGCGAGCGCCGGGCGCTGATCGACACCTCCCACGCCAAGTTCCGACAACTGTACCTAGAGGCGCTGGCGGGTGTAGTCGATCTCAGTCGTTTGGACTATCTGGTCATTAGCCACACAGAGCCGGATCATAGCGGTTTAGTCAAAGATATTCTCCAACTCGCGCCCCAGGTGACAGTGGTGGCCACGAAAGTGGCTTTGCAGTTTTTAGATAATTTTGTCCATCAGCCCTTCGAGCGCCGTCAGGTCAAAAGCGGCGACACTCTAGATTTGGGCGGAGGTCATTGTTTAGAATTCGTCAGCGCCCCGAATCTTCACTGGCCCGACACCATGCTCACCTACGATCAGGGAACGGGGATTCTCTACACCTGCGACGTCTTCGGTCTCCACTACTGCTCCGACGCGGCCTTTGACGAGGATTTAGGGGCCATCGAAGCGGATTATCAATTTTACTACGATTGCTTAATGGGCCCCAACGCCCGCTCCGTCCTAGCGGCGCTGAAACGAATGGACGCCTTAGGAGAAATCCAACTGGTGGCCAACGGCCACGGCCCTCTGTTAAAACACCACCTTCAGGAACTGGTTAACCGCTATCAAACTTGGAGTCTAGCCCAGAGTCAGGCGGAGAAAATCGTCGCCGTCCTCTATCTCGCGGGCTATGGCTACGGCGACCGCTTAGCTCAAAGTATCGCTAAGGGGATTACTAAAACCGGCGTGGGAGTGGAAATGCTGGATCTCGGTTCCAGCGATCCCCAGGAATTACAGGAAACCGTGAGTCGGGCCGGCGGGATTGTGCTCGGGACGCCGCCCTTAAACGGCGCCGACAATTCCGCCTTGACCGCCAATCTAGGCACCTTGCTAGCCGCGGCGAAAGCGAAACAATTCTTTGGATTATTTGAATCCTACGGCGGCGACGACGAACCCATCGATCCCCTGAACACTAAACTGTTGGAGCTGGGACTAAAGTCGAGCTTTAGCCCCATTCGGGTTAAAGAAACCCCCACTGAAAGCCTCTACCAACTCTGCGAGGAGGCGGGGACGGATTTGGGGCAACAGTTGGCCCAGGCGGAGAAAATTAAACAACTTAAATCCCTGGATAGCGACCTGGAAAAGGCGCTGGGGCGCCTGAGCGGCGGTCTGTACATCATCACGGCCCAAAAGGGCGCCGTTAAAGGGGCCATGTTGGCCTCCTGGGTGGCCCAGGCCAGCTTTTCCCCCCCAGGCTTCACCGTGGCAGTGGCCAAGGATCGGGCCATCGAGTCCCTGCTTCAGGTGGGCGACCGATTTGTCCTCAATGTTCTGGAAGAAGGCAACTACCAGGCGCTGATGAAACATTTCCTCAAACGCTTTCCCCCCGGCGCCGACCGTTTTGAAGGGGTAAAAACCCAAACCGCCGCCAACGGCTCCCCCATCCTGGCGGAGGCGCTAGCCTATCTGGAAGGGGAAGTGGTCAGCCGTCTGGAATGTAGCGACCATTGGATTGTCTATAGCCAAGTCACCCAGGGGCGGGTGGCTAAGGCGGAGGGATTGACGGCGGTTCATCACCGCAAGGTGGGCAATTATTACTAAGCGTCGTCTCAGGGTAAAAAACTAGGGTAGGATAGCTAGCGTCCTCCCCTTTTTTGTTGCAAATCCATGAGCGACCTCATTGTCATTGCCTACGACGACGAATTTAAAGCCGAAGAAGTCCGCTTAACCCTGGCCAAACTCCAGGTAGAACACCTCATCGAACTGGAAGACGCCGCGGTGGTGGTCAAAGACGCCAACGGTAAGATCAAACTCAAGCAAGCGGTGAACCTGACCGGCGCCGGCGCCGCTAGCGGCGGTTTTTGGGGTCTGCTGATTGGCACTCTCTTCTTTTCCCCTCTCTTTGGGGCGGCCATCGGCGCCGCCAGCGGCGCCCTTGCGGGAGCGCTCAGCGACATCGGCGTGGACGATAATTTTATGCGGGAGTTGGGAGAAACCCTCCAGCCCAAAACGTCGGCGCTGTTTGTCCTGGTGCGGAAAGTCACCCCGGATAAAGTCCTGGCAGACGTGAGCAAATACGGCGGCAAAGTTCTCCGCACTTCCCTGTCCAAGGACGAAGAAGCCCAACTGCAAGCGGTTTTGGATAGTCGGGGCTTGACGCCGACCGCGGATCAGCCCGCCGCTTAAGCGCTCTGTCTCCTCTATGGCCGCCCCAGAAATTCCCGCTACTTGGTCGGATTTGATCCTCTGGGGTCAGGAGCGTTACCGGGACCGGCGCTTTGGCCAAGACGAGTTCATTCCCTCTCGACCGGGACTTTTATACCTTGTCCACCAGGGCGCCGCCCGGATCTTGGGTTTCCCGGCGCCGGACGCGCCCCCGGCGCTCTTGGGGATTTGGCGGGCGGGGCAACCCTACACCATTGTCGGCCACAGCCCCTTTGAAATGCGGGTTTACGCCCATCTTGAGGAAACGGCAGTGGTCTGGCTTTACTGGCGGGAATTGCAACAATGGCCGGCGCTTTATCAAGCAATACTAGAACAATTTCACCAACGTCATCAGAGTCAGTTAGCTTGGCTAACGCTACTCGGACAAAAATCCACGCTTAAGCGCCTGCTTTACTTTTGGCTTCTCCTCAGTCGGGAGGTGGGAGAAATTAGCCCGGAGGGTTACCGGATTCCCTTTCCCCTGACCCATTGTCAAATCGCCCAAGCTATCGCTTCCACTCGGGTGACCGTTTCCCGTCTTCTGGGGCGCCTGCAAAGACAAGGCGTTCTGATCTCGGAAAGCGACCGCTATTGGCGGGTTAATCTGACGGCGCTACAGTCGGAACTGCTCTCAGAGACCGGTAGCCCGATGACGGAGGATGGGTCGCTAAGCTGAATCGGCGCTCCCAATCGCCTTGGGGCGGAGGTTCTACTCGGTCTGGCGATGGCTGTCAAAGACCCCGGCGCTGAGCGCCTGACGAACAACCTCTTAACGCGACTCGCTTTTGGATTGCCGGGAAAAGCGATGGCAATATTACAGATTGTTACGAAAACTAACCCATCAAAAGTATCTGTGATAGGGTCGTTAGGGCGAGGTTGCTCTTCTCTAGAGACTCCCGCTTCAGTCTTCGGTCTTTCCTTGATTTCTTGCCAGAGGTCAGATAACGGTGCCCCAGTCTTTAACGCCTTCAACCCCTTCCCCCCAGTCCCAGGATGTCCTTCAGGAGTATGTCGCCGAACTGCAACTCCACATGGCCCTCCATGCCCGTAATTTAGTGCCCCCTCTCGATCCCCAGGGCGAGCGGCCCCTCCACTGGGTTCACGAAAGTCAAGCCCTAGCGGAAAAGTTAGCCTCCCGTCTCGGCGCTTAGGGTAACGAGACCCCCATGAGCGCCGAAATTATCTGCGTCGGGACTGAGCTACTGCTCGGGGAAATCCTCAATAGCAACGCCCAGTTTCTCGCCCAGGAATTGGCCCAGTTAGGGATTCCCCATTATTTCCAAACCGTGGTGGGAGATAATCCCCAGCGCCTACAGGCGGCCGTGGCTACGGCCTGTCAACGGGCGGAAATTTTGATTTTTACCGGCGGTCTGGGACCCACCCCGGACGACTTAACCACGGAAACCCTAGCGGATTTTTTCCAAACCCCTCTGGAGGAGCGCCGGGAGGTTCTTGAGGATATCAGAGCCAAGTTTCAGTCCCTAGGACGGGAGATGGCGCCCAACAACGCCAAACAGGCCCTTTTGCCCCAGGGGGCCGCGGTGTTGCCCAATCCCTCCGGAACCGCGCCGGGGCTGATTTGGTCGCCCCGACCGGGGCTAACGCTCCTCACATTTCCGGGGGTGCCCTCGGAAATGAAACGCATGTGGCGGGAGACGGCGGTTCCCTATCTCAAAGCCCAGGGCTGGGGCCGAGAGCCGATTTATAGTCGAGCGCTCAAGTTTCGGGGCATTGGCGAATCGGCGCTGGCGGCGAAAGTGGATCGCTTTTTTGCCCTGACTTCCCCCACTGTGGCTCCCTACGCCAGCGCCGGGGAGGTGCGTCTGCGGTTGTCCTGTCGAGAAAAATCTTTAGAAGCGGCGGCGGCCGTCATTGATCCCGTGGCTCAGGAGATTATCGCCATCGCCGGCGCCGATTATTTTGGGCGGGACGAAGAGACCTTGGAAGGAAAAGTGGGGGAATTGCTCCGGGCCCGGGGAGAAACCGTCGCTGTGGCGGAGTCCTGCACCGCCGGTCTTCTGGGGTCGCTCTTAACCGCCGCTCCCGGCAGTTCCGCCTATTTTTTAGGGGGAATTTTGGCCTATGACAATCGCTTGAAAATTCAACTTCTCGGCGTCGATCCCCAGTTAATCGAGTCCCAAGGCGCCGTCAGCGCCGCCGTAGCGGAAGCCATGGCTCTGGGGATTCGGGAAAAAATCGGCGCGGATTGGGGGATGAGCGTTACCGGTATCGCTGGCCCCGAAGGGGGAACGGCGACGAAGCCCGTGGGGCTGGTTTATCTCGGGTTGGCCGGCCCCGCTGGATTCTGTTGGAGCGGCGAATACCGTTTCGGCTCCAGTCGGGGCCGGGAGTTAGTCCGCCAACTGAGCGCCGTAACGGCGCTGGATCAACTACGGCGCTTGCTGATCGGCGCTTGACGGCAATACTGGCGCCAAGCCGCAGCGGAATGTAACCTTTTTAACCCATTTTTAATTCTTTAAGAGTTGAGGAAGGCTGGCCCTCTGATAGCATCGGAGAAGCAAGGGCGGGATCGCCCGTCCCTGTTATTCCCATCTACATTTTAGGAGATTTTTCGTTATGGGTTTTCTCGGTAAATTGTTCGGTAAAGGCGAAGAAGCAAAAGCCAAGGCCGCGCCCGCGATTAATGTGCCCGCCGTCGCCCAGGAGCAATCCATCCCCCCCCATCGGGTCGGTTTAGACGGCGCCTTTGACGAAAGCGGTTTGGCTAAACGGGTGGCGAAAGCCCTAGACGACGCCAATATTTCCGACGAAGTGGGCCTCTGGGTCGCCCAAACGGAGAGCGTGGTTGTGCTCCGCTACAATCCCGATGCGGAAGCGGTGTTAGAAGCCGCTAAAAAAGTCGCCTTAGGGGTTGACGGAGCCACCGAAGTACGAGCAGAACCTAACGCCTAGAGGTTGAGAAACCCTTGGGAGCCGTTTCCCAACAGTCCTGGGAAACGGCCAACTATCGACTTGATCGCCACCTTTGCCAACCTGGCTCCGGGAGCCTTAAGCGCC
>JAYKIZ010000107.1:0-9276 GCA_035285965.1 Cyanobacteriota bacterium
GTCTAAGTCCTGACTGCCCAACGCGTAGGTGGCGGCCACGGATTCGTTTAAATCCAGGGGAATAATCTTGAGGGAATCCGCCGGGACGACCGTTTGATTCGCCAGCGCCGTTTTCACCCGCTCCGTCGCTTCCGCTAACGATCCTCCGGCGCTAAAGGCGGCGCTAATCACCGTCTGGCCGGGATAGCTAGAGGCGTAAAGCGTCGCGTCTTCCAACTTCAATAACGGCGCTTCCAGAGGAACCGTCAATAATCGCTCCGTTTCCTCCGCCGTAGCGGTCTCGTCTTGAGCTTGAACGATGACCACCGGAAAACTCACCTCCGGGAAAAGACCGTATTGCAAGGAACTGAGCGCCAGCAAGCCCGCCAGCGCTACGCCAATCCACAGCCCCACCGTCAGTCGGGGATGGGCGATGGCCCAGCGGGAAAGATTCCAACGAGAACCCAGGGGAAGTTGCATAAAGACCTAAGCGGATGTTTAGAAAATCCTTAGCTCTCTCTATCCCCCTAAATCCCCCTTTGTAAGGGGGACTTTGAAGGCCGGTTCCCCCCCTTTCCAAGGGGGGTTAGGGGGGATTCTGACATTCCAAGGGGGGCTAGGGGGGATCAAACTAACCGACAGATTGAGGGGGCAGTTTACGGATTTCTGAGTAAAAGGCGCTGTGGGTGACCCCGGTTCCTTGATGAATCAGACAGGTGCGGAGACGGAGATTAGGACTGGCGAACCAAAGACGCTCTTCAGTTTTAACGCCCGCACTTTCCAAGGTATAGGCCAAGCCTTCGTCTTCCCCCAGCTCATAAACGCCGCTCAAGCCACTTTCCCGCCCCGGCAACGGCGCTCGCCACAACCGCCCGGCGCTGGGAGAGTCCGGCAGAAAGACCGAGTAAACCGCGCCCGTTTTTTTCGGCTTGCCCCAATCTCCCGTTGTCTCCCAACTCAGTTTGAGGAGCAGTAAATCCGTTGGGTTTCCATAGCCCTCCGCGGCTAGGGCGGCGCTTAGGTCTGGCTCTAACTGGGAGGAAACCTCCGCCACAATCTCGGATTTATGACTCTCCGCCGTCTGGGGACCAAAGGCGTAGCGGGTGCGTTGGGAAAACCACTTTCCCGCGCAAAGATGCAAAAACTCGGGTAAATCCATGGATAAAGTCAGCTTGAGGGCGAGGAAAAAAGCCTGGGACGCTCCATTATAAAGGACAAACCCCCCCAAACTGGGAGGGTTGTGTTCAGAGCCGAGACCGCTAGCTAGAAACCGTCGGCAGAGGGGGCAATACTAAGGTTTTATAACGAAGGGAAAGATTAGTAAGAAAACTGAGCGAGGGAGGAGAGGCAATGGCCCATCAGGAAATAGACCACAATCATCGCGGCGGCGGCCGAGGCCACCAAGGTTCCCGCCAACATCAGGGAAAATTCCTGTTGTTCCACAGCCTGTTGCATCAGGTGGAGTGACCAGGCCACCAGCGCAACATCAAAGAGGAGAATGGGAACCAGCATTTTGTTAAGGGGATTGTTAAATTTTGTAAACTTTTCTTCATTTTAATCCACTTTTGGGGGATGGCAAGGGGAAATACGGAAATTTAACCTTTTCTAAAGATCCGCCCCCAAACCTTGCTTGGACTGGCTTTGACCCCAATTTGAGCCTCTGGAGTGGCATCCGTAAAATTACGTAGGCAACTGGGATCTTGGGAGCAAAAATGCTTAATAACCATGAAACGCGGGACTGCCCAGAGCGCCGTCGAAGCCGAGGGAGCTAATGGAGCCTGATTAAACGCCCTCCGAGCGCGAACTCGCGAGGTCCCCGGAAGGACGAAAATTTTCTAACATAGGCAAAGAGATTTAACCGAAACGAACCAACCTATGTCGCAGTCTTCCTTCCCTTGGCGCCGGGGCGTCCTTGCTTTGACCGCGATCCTCCTGAGCGCCGCTCTCTATTTTGGGTTCCAGAGCCAGAGCGTCGCCACCTCCCTAGAAGCTCAGGCAAAGCAGTCCCTTTCCTTGGAAACGGCGCTGAGCAACGGCAAACCGACCCTGACGGAGTTTTACGCCAACTGGTGTCGCAGTTGTCAAGCCATGGCTCCTAGTCTGGCGCGGTTAAAACAGGACTATGGCGACCGGGTCAACTTTGTCATGCTGAACGTCGATAACAGCAAATGGCTCCCGGAAGTGTTGCGCTACCGAGTGGACGGCATTCCCCACTTCGTCTTTCAGGACGGGACGGGGAACTCCGTGGCCCAAGCGGTGGGGGAATTGCCCCAGGAAATTATGGCCGCTAACTTGGCGGCGCTGATGGCGGGGAAACCCCTGCCTTACGCCCGTTCCGAGGGGCGGACTTCGCCCCTCGAGGAAGCCCCAACTCCAGCCGCTTCTCCAGATCCCCGCAGTCACGGAGCGCCGATGAAGCCTTAGTTTTTTTGCTCGGCTAAAACCGCCGCCGTTACCTTATCCGGCGCCGGCTGGAGGTGGTCGTATTGCCAGGTAAAGGCGCCGACGCCGAGGGTGGCGGAGCGCAATTCCACAATAAAGTTCTGCATTTCCGCCTGGGGCAGATAGGCCGACACCCGGTCCCAGCCTTTCCAGTCGGGCCGCGGCTCATAGCCTAAAATTTGTCCCCGGTGGCCGCTGGCCAGTTGCAAAACCTTGGCCGTAAATTCTCCCGGCGCCGAGACCACCACGGTTAAAACCGGCTCCAGGAGCAAAGGTTCAGCCTTGGCCATCCCTTCCGTCATGGCGATGCGGGCCGCCTGTTTAAAGGCCTGCTCGGAACTATCGACGCTGTGGTAGGAGCCGTCGGTTAAGGTGACGGTGAGATCCACCACCGGAAACCCTAAGGGCCCCTTGACTAAATAATCCCGCACCCCCATTTCTACGCCGGGGATGTATTGTTTCGGCACCACGCCCCCCACGATAGTTTCCCGGAAGCTAAAGCCCCCGCCCCGCTCCTGGGGTTCGATGGTTAAATGGACGTCCCCAAAGGCGCCGTGGCCGCCGGTTTGGTGTTTATAGCGCCCTTGAATTTGAACGGATTTACGGATCGTTTCTTTATAGGGCGTCCGGGGCGCTTGGGTGACTAGGGAGAGATTATATTTGCGCCGCAGACGATCCAGCGCCACCTGCAGATGAATTTCTCCTTGCCCCCAGAGGATGACCTCCTGGGTCTCTTCCCGTTGCTCCCAGGTTAAGGAGGGGTCTTCTTCCAACAGTTTCCCTAAGGCGGCGCTCAATTTAACCTCGTCCTTACGGTTTTCGGGCGCGATGGCTAGGGCGTAAACCGGCTCTAGAACCGGCGCCGTTGGTAGAGGCTCTTCGACGGGAACGGGAGCGAGGGTCTCCCCGGTTTTCACGCCCTCCATCCGTCCTAGGGCCACAATTTCCCCCGCCTCCGCGGTTTGTTGAGACTGCTGTTGCGCGCCGAAGAGACGATAAATCCCCCCCGGTCGGACGCCGTTTAAAGCGACCCCCTCTGTTAGGGTTCCCCGCCAGACCCGGACGAGGGATAGTTTGCCGCCCTGGGGCGAAAAGTAAGTTTTGAGAACTTGAACAATGGGTTCGCCTGCCCCCGTCAACGTCAACCCCCGGCGCTCCGCCGTGACCGACGGTTCCGGCGCTTCCGCCGCCAGAACATCCAGCAGAGGCCGAGCGCCGAAGTCCCGCTCCGCAACCCCTAGTAAGACCGGCACAATTAAATCGGCGCCCAGTTCCGCTTTGAAGTCAGCGGTAATTTCTCCCTGGGGCGGCTGAATATCCTCTAACAACTCTTCCAAAAGATGGTCGTCAAATTCCGCCAGCGCCTCTAGCATCTCTTGACGGGTTTCCTGTTCTTCCGCGGCCAACTCCGGGGGCAGGGGCGCGAGATCCGCGGGTGCGTCGAGGTGGTAATGGTAGGCTTGCTCGGTAATGAGGTCGATGTAACCGACTAGATTTTGCTCTTGGTAAATCGGGTACTGCTGGGGCACCAAAGGACGACTGGAAACGGTTTTCAGCGCCTGAAGGATTTCCCGAAAGCTGTTTTTAGCCCGGTCCATTTTGTTGAGAAAAACGAGATGGGGGATTTCCCAATCGTCCAAAAACTTAAACACCGGCGCTAAGGTCAAGACGCGGCTGACGTCCGCCTCGCAGACAATGACCGCCGTTCCCGCCCCGATTAAGGCGTTGGTGGCCTCCTGGGCGAACTCGATGGAGCCGGGACAATCCAGAAAAGTAAACCGCAAGTCTTGACGCTCCAAACTGGCGACCCCCACCTCCACGCTCATCTGCCGCTCCTTCGCTTCGGCGCCGGAGTCGCTTACCGTTGTCCCGTCTTTGATGGAGCCTTTGCGAGTGAGAGCGCCGCCGACCCAGAGCAGGCTCTCCAATAATGTTGTTTTGCCGCTACCGTAGGGCCCCACTAGGGCGACATTGCGAAGATTGGCGCTGACTGCTGGACTCGTCGTCATAGATTTTCGTTGAACCGAATTGAAGTGCTACTGTGAGCCTAGCCTAGATAGCCGGTCGCGGCGCGGGTGATTCTCTCTTCAGGAAGCGGGGCCGGAGGATTAACGATAATCGGCGCTTTGAATGTCCCGCAGACGGGCTTCCGGTCGCAGGAAACGATCCAATTGGGCTTCAAAAAAAGCCCGATTTTTAGCCAAATGACGGGGATTCGGGTCGTCCAAAGGATACAATAGCGCCGTCCGTAGGGCTTGAATCACGGCGGAGGTGACATTGTACATAGAGCGCTGGAAGGTGATCCCCAGTTGCACCAACGTATCGTCTTCCCCCCGGCAGTGTTGTTGATAATACTCAATCAAGTAAGGGGGGAGAAAATGATACATGTCGTCCATCAACAGGGTGGGGGGAATGCCCGCGGTGCCCACCGGAAAGACGTCGGCGTAGAGAATGCCGTAATGAAAATCCTTTTGCTCCGCCGGAACTTGGCCAGCCTGGGCGTTATAGGACTTCGTGCCCCGGAACGGCGCCGTTCGGTAAAAAACCGCCTCCACGTAGGGCAGCGCCGCTTCGTAGAGCCAGGTAAAGCCCTTGGATTTGGGGATAATCTCGAACCATTCCCCCCGGATATTGACCCGGTGGTAAATGGGGCGCCCGGCGATGGCGAAAATGCCGTTAACCAAGAAATTCATGGCGTCCGGCACGCCCTTAAAGCCCCCTTCGTCGTAAATATCCGACATTTCAAAAAAGACCGGCGCCATCACTTCCCAAAACAACCCCAAATTGGCGTAATAGGACAGTTGGCGCACCTGTTCTAAAAAGAGGTCGGGGAAGAGTTGGTACAGCGCCGTCATGGGCGGGTTAAATTTAAAATAAGCCCGGATGGCCCGGTCGGCGTTCGCCTTATACTCTTCGCTGTCCAGGTAGGCGTCAAAGCGCCCCATACCCATATCACGACCGTGCCAGAGCATGGCCTGCATACAGGCCTCGGCGAATTCCATATTGATCCGGTCGTGCCAGAGATGATGGAATAATTTCGGCATGGGGCGAGTTTTCCCCTTGGCCATGAACTCCAATAGCTCCGGGTGGGCCGCGGCCGACCCCCGCCAAATCCGTAGGTCGGCGCTGTCCCCGGCGTAGTGGTTGGGCAGATCTAAATATTTCTGGGGCAGAAAATACTTAAAGAACGGCAGGGGATTGAGAAAAACTTCCTCAGCGATATAGAGCAAATCCCGCCAGTAAAAATCCATCGGCACGGCGTAGGCCTTATAAATGCCGATAATCTGCATTAAGTTTTCCGGGGTGTCCGGCAACATGGACCCCCCCGCTTCCAGACGGTGGATCACCTCCGCGAAGGGATGGCTGGAGGGGGGGAGTTTCGGCGGCGCTAGGGTTTCAGGCATAGGTGAAGGGTAAAACTAACGATCCACAGATCCCATAATGATGTCGATACTGCCGAGGATGGCCATAATATCCGCCACCTTCACGCCCTTAAGGATGTGGGGCAGGATTTGCAGGTTATTAAAGTCGGCGGAGCGGATCTTCCAGCGCCAGGGGAAAACGTCGTCGTTGCCCTGGATGAAAATACCGATTTCGCCCTTGCCGCTTTCCAAGCGGACGTAGTGCTCGCCCTTGGGAATTTTAAAGGTCGGCGCCACTTTTTTGGCGATGTACTGATATTGGAACTCATTCCACTGGGATTTTTTTCCCTCCGCCAGGCGCTTAGCCTCTAGGTTCTCGTAGGGGCCGCCGGGAATGCCCTTCAGGGCTTGGCGGATGATTTTGATGGATTCCCGCATTTCCCGGACGCGCACCAGGTAACGGGCGAAGCAATCCCCGGCAGTTTCGTAGTGAACGTCCCAGTCAAAATCGTCGTAGCATTCGTAGTGGTCCACCTTGCGTAGATCCCACTTGACGCCAGAGCCGCGGAGCATGGGGCCGGAAAGCCCCCAATTAACGGCCTCCTCCCGACCGATGGTGCCCACCCCTTCGACCCGGCGCCGGAAAATGGGATTATCGGTGATCAGTTTTTCGTACTCGTCCACCTTGGGTAGAAAGTAATCGCAGAAGTCTTCACATTTATCAATCCAACCGTAGGGCAGATCTACCGCCACGCCGCCAATGCGGAAATAATTATTGTTGATCAAACGCATCCCAGAAGCGGCTTCCCAGAGGTCGTAGATCATCTCCCGCTCCCGGAAGATATAAAAGAAGGGCGTCTGAGCGCCGACGTCCGCCATAAAGGGGCCGAGCCAGAGTAAATGGTTGGCGATGCGGTTCAATTCCAGCATGATCGCCCGGATATACTGGGCCCGCTTCGGCACTTCGATATCGGCTAATTTTTCCGGCGCGTTGACGGTGATGGCTTCGTTGAACATCCCGGCGGCGTAGTCCCAACGGCTAACGTAGGGGACGTACATCACATTGGTGCGACTCTCGGCGATCTTTTCCATGCCCCGGTGCAGATAACCGATGACCGGCTCGCAATCGACCACGTCCTCCCCGTCCAGGGTGACGATTAAGCGCAACACCCCGTGCATGGAGGGATGGTGGGGCCCCATGTTGAGGACCATGGGTTCGGTTCTGGTTTCAATCTTGGACATAACCTAAACGGCGCCGCGGGGAGAGGGTTTCACTGCCAGCGATCATAAATCATCCCTGGGGTCTGGGCAAGGTATCGGGCTTGATGGATTGGGAGCCGGGGGGGGGACGCATCCTTGCCCTTGACGCTCCCCACTGTTACTGTACGACTACTGTGCGGCAAATTGCCGGATAAAATGAAGTGAATCCCCATTGAGAAACGGCTCTTGACCCTCGGTATTTTACAAGCGGAGAAGAAAATGTTTGCCGTCCCGAATCACGCCCCCAAATTAACCCCTACTGAATATTTCGCTTGGGAAGAGCAACAATTAGACCGCCACGAATACATCAATGGTGAAGTCTATGCTATGAGCGGGGGAACTCGAAATCATAGCCGGATTAGCTTAAAACTTGGCGCTTTACTGGACCGTCACTTATCCAATAGCAGTTGTCAGGTTCTTAATTCTGATTGTCGAGTGAAAATTATTGAAACTAATGACTACACCTATCCTGACGTCAGTGTTACCTGCGATCCTAGAGACAGAGAAACAACGCAATATATTACCTATCCTTGCTTAATCGTCGAAGTCCTATCTGCCAGTACCGAAGCCTATGACCGTGGTAATAAATTTTTTCGCTATCGTCGGAATCCACAACTACAGGATTATGTCCTAGTCAGTTCCGAAGATATTGCCATTGATATTTATCGTAAAAATGAGACTGGAGGCTGGGAGATCATAAACTATAGAGCAGGGGACACCGTAGAATTACAATCCATCAACTTGAGCTTCCCCATCGAGCAAGCCTATCGTGGGATTAATTTTTCAGAAGATCCCACTGAACTGCCCCCATCTGTATTACCCTGAGCAAACCGATCACCCACTCAGGAGACTGAGGGCGAGTAAGGCAAATAGAGTTAACCGGAGCTTGTTCGCAATCTATTCAGGCTCGCTATAGCAAACAATTAAGCTTTTAATAGTCAGAAATTACAGTTCCTCGCAATTCTTTGTTGTTCCCTACCACCAGGGTCACCCACTGGTCGGGTTGGAGATACTGCTGGGCCACCCGTCGCACATCCTCGATGGTGGTCTCTTTTACCCGGCGCTGGTACTCGAAGATAAAATCCTGGGGATAGCCGTAATAGTCGTAGGTCATCAAGCGCCCCAGGGTTTGTTGGGGTTTTTCAAAGTTAAAAATAAAGGAATTGAGAATCGACTCCTTGGCGTAGGCCAGTTCCTTGTCTGTAATCGGCTCCGTTCGTAGGCGCCGGATTTCCGTCTTTAAGGCGTCGATAAATTGGGCAGTGGTCTCCGTGCGAGTCTGACCCCCGGCCACAAAGGAGCCGGGATAATCAAACCCCGGTTGCCAGCGCCCGGACACGGAGTAAGCTAAGCCTTTTTGGGAGCGGAGGGTGTTAAATAAACGACCGCCAAAGCCATTTAAAACGCCGTTCATCACCATCAGCGCCGGATAGTCGGGACTATCAATCCGCCCTCCCAGTTGTCCGAGGAAAACATTGCTTTGGGTCAGTTGGGGTTGCTCTACCAGAAAAAGTTGATTTTTTTGAGCCTGAGCCGCGCCGGGGGGTTGCAGTTGAGGTTTCCCAGCGGGAGGAACCCAGGCGCCAAAAACCTCGTTAATCCGTTTCTTCATAGCGGCGCTTTGGAAATCCCCCACAATGCCGAGGATCATTTGGTCGGGACGGACGTAGGTTTGATGAAATTGGAGTAGATCTTCCCGTTGGATGGCGTCTAGGGTTGCGTACTCCACCGTGCGGGCGTAGGGACTGCTGGGGCCGTAGATCAGTTTATTCAACTCCCGTCCGGCGATAGCGCCGGGGTCGTCGTTGCGGCGGGCGATGGCTCCCCGCAGTTGGGTCTGGGCCAGCGCCACCTGTTCCGGGGCGAAGACCGGTTTTTGTAAAATTTCTCCGAAGACGCCTAAAATCCAATCTCCGTCGGCGCTGAGGGCGTCAAAACTGGCGGAGCCGGAGCTGAGGCCAATACTCGTTTCAATAGCCGCGGCCCGGGACTCTAGCTCCCGGTTTAAGGCTCCGGGGGAGTAAGTCGGCGTGCCTCCGGTGCGCATAACCGTTCCCGTTAAACTAGCCAAACCTATCTTCTCGGCGGGTTCCCAGCGAGCGCCGGCCCGGAAGAGCGCCGTGCCTCGGATGAGGGGCAGAGTAGAATCCTCGATCAGGTAAACCGTCAAACCGTTGGGCAAGACATAGCGCTCGTACTGGGGCAGTTGAATTTCCGGCAGGGGGGGAAATCG
>JAYKIZ010000108.1:0-4585 GCA_035285965.1 Cyanobacteriota bacterium
CTGAATTGAGGAATAATCACCTTACTGGCGATCAAAAACCAAGCGACTCCCAGACCCAACGTAACGGCGCCGACTCGTTTATTTTTACTCCAAAACAAGAGCCAAACGCCCAAAAAGATGACGGTTAGAGATAACACCGCCTTAGACGCCAAAATTAAAAGAACGGCGCTGAAATAGTGACCCCAGCGTTGTCCTTGCACCGCCCACAGCGCCCAAAACAGCGCCGGCAGAGCCAAAACTTCGGTGTGAAAATCAAAGAGATTAAGATTAAAAACGAGAGGATAGAGAAAATAGATCCAGATCAAAACCTTTTTCTCCCCCAGGTTTAAGCCCAAGCCCTCCCCCCAATACCAGAGGGGCCAGGCGGCGCTGGCTAAAGCTAAAGCCTGAATCCCCAGGAGCCAATAAACCGAGGGAAACAGCTTATAAAACAGCGCCAAGGGATAAACCGTCAGCGCCGCGTGATCTCCTAAAATGTGCATCCCCGAAAAGGAAACAACGGGATTTTCCCCCCGACTAATCAGATAAATCGCCTGGTCAAACCAGCCCAGATCCAGCGCCGTGGATTGAAACAGGAGATGGCGGGCGGTAGCCGCTAAGAAGAGAACCAAGGCGACGGAACCGGCGCTGAGCCAAAGAAAGCGGTCTGGGTCGGAAATTTTGGGCGAAACGGGGAGTATCATTGCGACGCTCGGGCTTTAGAGAATGGGGCAGAGGCGCCCTCGATTCATGACAGACTTTAGACCACCCCGTCAGGCTACGCCTGCCACCTCTCCGCGGAGGGGAATTTCTCACCGAAAAGTTACTGTTACAGTTCCCCTCCTGTGGAGGGGGCCCCGAAGGGGCGGGGTGGTGAATTTCTCCTATCTGTCAAAAGGTGCTTCCGTTATGGCCCCACATCGCGCCCTTGGCGTCGGCGAACTCAATGTAAATCCGATTGGGGGGAACTTGCAAAACCTGGTGAATGACCTCGCAAAAATCTTTACTAATCGCCTTAGTCTGTTGCGGCGTCATAGCGCCGATACTTTTCACCTCTAGATAACAGACCGGGTCGAAGGTGCCGGCAAAGGTCATCTGGGCGTTTGGCTCTAGACAGGTCATCACGTAGGATTCCGGTTTGCCCAAATGGCGGGCCAACTTCTGGGACAGCGCCGTTAATAAGTCTTTGGTTTGAGCGGCGGACTGGGCTAGAGGGGAAGAGGTTTGAATTTTGAGGAGAGGCATAGCGTATCCCATTCGACAGCCTTGAGTGTAGCTCCTAGACGGCGCCGACGCCTCTATCGGCGAGTAAAATGCTAAGGGAACATCTCACTTTTGTAGTCTGGACAGGCAGGACGCCCATCCCACAGAAAAAGTTAGTGGAACAGGCATCTTGTCTGTGCAAATCTGAGATGCTTCCAATGCTAAGGGCATGATCAATTTCCTATGACCGCGACCCCCGATTGGCTCCGTTTGCAAAAAGCCCTGGCTCTGGAAGCCGAGGGCGGTTTTCAAGATCTTCAGGGGAAACAGTACCGCTTTAGCGAATTTTTGTGCCTGAGTTTGGGAACCCCGCCCCCCGCGGGAGCGCCGGCGGATCTGCGACGGCGCTGGCAGGCATTAGCGCCCCAATTTCGGGACTATCCCCAGGCGGACTTGCCCCGGCGCCGGCAATTGGTGGCCTCGACCCGACAGTTTTTACTTAAACTGCGACAAAGCTTAGAAAATCCCCCGCCAGAAGCGACTGTCACGCCCCAGGTGAAAACGGCGCCGGTGCCCTTTAATCCCAAAGCCAGCTTTAATCTGACGACTCCCCTGGGGGACATTAAAGACATTGGTAAAGCGAGGGCCAAGGCCTTAGGGTTACTGAACCTGAAAACCGTTCGCGACCTGCTCCTCTACTTTCCTAGGGACTACATCGACTACGCCCGCCAGGTCAGCATTGACCAACTGACGGCGGGAGAAACCGTCACCCTCGTGGGGCGGGTGATTCGCAGTAACTGCTACACCAGCGCCAAAAATAAGAATTTAAACATTTTTGAAGTCCAGATTCGGGACCAGACGGGCAAAATTAAACTGACCCGCTTCTACGCCGGTAAACGCTTCGCCGAGCGGGGGTGGCAGGAGCGGATGAAGCGCCTCTATCCCCCCGGCGCCGTCATCGCCGCCTCGGGGTTGGTGAAGCAAAATAAATACGGGTTAACCCTAGACACGCCGGAAATCGAAGTTCTGGACTCCGCCACCGGGAGCCTCAATTCCCTCAACATTGGCCGGCTTTTGCCGGTTTATCCCTTAACGGAGGGCGCGACGGCGGACGCCCTGCGCCGGAGCGTTTTAGCGGTCTTGCCGGCGCTTAAAGATTGGGTCGATCCCCTACCGGCGCCGATTCGGGAGCGGTATCAACTCCTGCCCCTCGCTTTGCCGGAAATTCAAAGCGGGGTCAAAAAAGCGGCGCTAGCCCAGATCCATTTCCCGGAAGACCGGGATCTCCTCAATCGAGCCAGACGGCGCCTAATCTTCGACGAATTTTTTTACCTACAACTGGGCTTTCTCCAACGGCGCCGGCAACGTCAAGCCCAATCCCCCAGCGTTCCCCTCCAGGGTCAGGGGCAATTAATCCAGCGCTTTACCGAAATCCTGCCCTTTGCCCTCACCGGCGCTCAGGAACGGGTGGTTCAGGAAATTTTGGCGGATCTGGAAAAAAATCAACCCATGAATCGCTTAGTCCAGGGGGACGTGGGATCGGGCAAAACCGTGGTGGGGGTCTTCGCTATTCTGGCGGCCCTGCAATCCGGCTACCAGGCGGCGCTGATGGCGCCCACGGAAGTGCTGGCGGAGCAACATTACCGCAAGCTGGTGACCTGGTTTAACGCCCTCTATCTACCGGTGGAACTGTTAACCGGCTCGACGCCCCTCCGTAAACGGCGCCAAATCCATAGCCAACTGGAAAGCGGGGAACTGCCTTTACTGGTGGGCACCCACGCCCTGATCCAAGATCCCGTTAACTTTAACCGTTTGGGGCTGGCGGTGATTGACGAGCAACACCGCTTTGGGGTGGAGCAACGGGCAAAACTCTTGGCTAAGGGAACGGCGCCCCACGTCCTCAGCATGACCGCCACCCCCATTCCCCGCACCCTGGCGCTGACCCTCCACGGCGATCTGGACGTGAGCCAAATTGACGAACTGCCCCCCGGTCGGCAACCCATCCAGACCCAGGTGATCACCGCTAAAGAGCGCCCCCAACTCTACGATTTAATCCGCCGGGAAGTGGCCCAGGGACGCCAAATTTATATCATTTTTCCAGTGATTGAAGAGTCGGAAAAGTTGGACGTTAAAGCCGCAACGGAGGAATACCAAACCCTCTCCAGCGCCGTTTTTCCCAACTTCCGTATCGGCCTCCTCCACGGACGCCTGAGTTCGGCGGAGAAAGACCAAGTTTTAACCGCCTTCCGGGACGGGGAAACCCAAATTATCGTCTCCACCACCGTCATTGAAGTGGGGGTGGACGTGCCCAACGCCACCGTGATGGTGATTGAAAACGCCGAGCGATTTGGCTTGTCCCAACTGCACCAACTGCGGGGCCGGGTCGGTCGCGGCGCCCACAGTTCCTATTGTTTTTTGCTCACCAATAGCCGTAATCCCGACGCCCGCCAGCGCCTAGCGGTGTTGGAAGAATCCCAGGACGGCTTTTTTATCGCCGAAATGGATCTCCGCCTGCGGGGGCCGGGGGAAGTGTTGGGCACCCGCCAGTCAGGTTTGCCGGATTTTGCCCTGGCGAGTTTAACGGAGCATCAAGATACCTTAACTCTGGCGAGGGAAGCGGCGGAAGCCTTAATGATCGCCGATCCAACCTTGGCAAACTATCCGGCGCTGGGCCGGGAATTAGCCCGACGGCAAGAAAAACTCCTCGGCGCGGCGCTGTTATAAAACGGGATTGGACTGGTTGGCAATAGAGCGACAGGCAGAAATGTTGAATCTCCTAACAAAACTTTACATTCATAGTTACAAGATATAGCATTTTCAAACGAGACATGAAAAAGTATTATACTTTGTCAGATTAGGAACTGTGTATAGTCTGACCTTGACAAAAAGCTCGAATATAGACTTCATAAAAAGATGTAATCACGGCAGTGTTCTTAGCTACTATTTTGGTGCTCAGCTTTTACTGTCAATGGCGGGGATGGAAGTAGAAAACCACCATGTCTTAATGCTAATCACGGATTTTCAATTTACCAACTCGGACTCACAGCAAACAGAAAGTGGAGAAGTCTGGTCAGTTATTGATGGGGGCGAAGACTAACCTCTGTCCCAGAGTAACCGCTATGATAGGGCAATCTTGAGTCAATTCTAGGAATGCCAGCCCCCCAGCGCCGAAAACCCCTTCTCTGGAGCGTCCTCCTGAGTTTTACCCTTTTGTTAACCCTGCTCATTCATCCCGCCCAGGCCCAGGGAGAGAAAGCCTTGCCCTTTGACGAACTGCGATTTCCCCCCCTGCCGGAAATTCAACTGCCCCAGTACGAGCGCTATGTCTTGCCCAACGGTTTGACGGTTTACCTGATCGAGGATTCTACTCTGCCCCTCATCCGAGGCACGGCGCTCTTCCGGG
>JAYKIZ010000109.1:0-4232 GCA_035285965.1 Cyanobacteriota bacterium
GCGGCGGTCATCTGGGGGGAGTGGAAAGCGCCGGACACTTTCAGGGGAACCACCCGCTTGGCCTTGAGTTGGGGTAAGACTTGCTCCATCGCCTCGGCGGGGCCGGAAAGGACGACCTGCTCGGCGCTGTTATCGTTGGCTAGGACGACTTCTGGGTATGCCGCTAAAAGTTCCTGCAACTGCTCCGGGTCAAACTTGATGACGGCGGCCATTTTGCCCCCCTGGGCCGCTTCCATCAATAGGGCCCGCTTTTGCACCAATTTTAAGCCCGTCTCAAAATCAAAGACCCCGGCGCTGTAGAGCGCCGAATATTCCCCCAAACTATGGCCGGCGACGTAGTCCGGTGTTTGTCCCCGCTCTGTCAGCAAATCCGCCAAAATCGTTTCCACGACGTACAAACAGGGTTGGGTGTGGCGGGTCAGTCCCAGTTCCGCCTCGTCACCTTGGCATTTTTCTAACACCGACCAGCCGAGAATTTCCTCCGCCTCCGCCAAACGACGGCGCCCCCGCTCCGTTTCCGGTAAACTCCCTGTCATCCCTACCGCCTGGGAGCCTTGTCCCGGAAAAACCCACGCTGTTTTCATAAGAAAGTGATTAATCGCCCGATCAATAGCCAAAACTCTAGGATTATAGCAGGCAAGGGTCAAGCGTTGGGGAAGTAGTCGGGGTCTAGAATTTGTTCCTGGGTGAAGGGACATTCTGGGGGAAAGGCCGAGGCGGGAAGTTTGGTTTCCGCGATGGCGTCCCGTTTTGCTTTTTGATAACAGTCGTCTAATTTTGACGCTAGATAGGGTTTGAGGCTGGGACTATCTTCTAAGACCAGTTCGATCTGATCTCTTTGTTCATTGATGGTGGTTCGCCAACTTCTAGTTTTTTTGTGGGGTTGATATCGCAATTTGAGCAGGTGCATGATCAAGACTTTCAGGCGATTGACAATTTCTCGTTTATCGCTACGGGTCATACTCTCGATCTCTTCGATCAGGTTTTCTAGGTCTAGCTCTTGAAAATTACCGGCTTTTAAGCTTTGGGCGGTTTCTTCAATCCACAGGTTAAAGTCGGTGTCGTAAAGCGCGGGGGTCATGGTTTCCTCCTAATTGAAAGCGAAAATAGCCGCTCTTCAACGGGTCAGGCTGAAGCGCGGCTATTTCTTTAGATGAGCGGTTGAGTCAAACGGCGCCGATTATTCGGAGAATTCGGCGTCGATGACGTCGTCGCCGCTGGGCGCCGAGCCGCCCGTCGGCCCCCCGGCGTTGGGATCAAAGCCGCTTCCTTCGGCGCCGCCGGCCTGCTGGTACATGTTGGTGCCGATGCTATAGAGCGCCTGTTGCAGTTCCGGCAGGAGGGTCTGGATTTTAGCGTCGTCTTCGGACGCGACGGCTTCCTTCAGGTCCTTAATTAAGCCTTCAGCTTTGGTTTTATCGGCGGCGGGGACTTTATCGCCCAGATCGGCGAGTTGTTTTTCCGCTTGATAGACCAGGGAGTCCGCTTGGTTTTTGCGGTCGATTTTCTCCCGGCGCTCTTTGTCGGCGGCGGCGTTGGCTTCCGCTTCTTTGACCATGCGCTCCACTTCCGTGTCGGGCAGGGTGGAGGCGCCGGTAATGCTGATGGACTGCTCTTTGCCGGTGCCCCGGTCCTTGGCGGTGACGTTCAGAATACCGTTGGCGTCAATGTCGAAGGTGACTTCGATTTGGGGAACGCCCCGGGGCGCCGGAGGAATGCCGTCGAGGCGGAAGGTGCCAAGGCTCTTGTTGTCCTTAGACATTTCCCGCTCCCCTTGCAGGACATGGATTTCCACATTGCTTTGGCCGTCCACCGCCGTGGAGAAGGTTTCCGATTTTTTGGTGGGGATGGTGGTGTTGCGGGGAATGATTTTGGTCATCACGCCGCCGAGGGTTTCAACCCCAAGGGAGAGAGGGGTCACGTCCAGAAGCAGAATGTCCTTGACTTCCCCGGCTAAAACGCCTCCCTGGATGGCGGCGCCGACGGCCACCACTTCATCGGGGTTGACGCCCTGGTTGGGGTCTTTGCCGAGGATTTTTTTGACCAATTCCTGCACTGCGGGGATGCGGGTGGAACCACCGACAAGAACCACTTCATCCAGGGCGCTCTTATCGATTTTTGCGTCCCGGACGGCGTTTTCCACGGGAATCCGGCAACGGTCGATCAGATCGGCGCAGAGTTCTTCAAATTTGGCCCGGCTCAGGGTGGTGTCCAAATGTTTGGGCCCGTCTTGAGTGGCGGTAATGAAGGGCAGGTTAATTTCCGTCTGGGAAACCCCGGAGAGTTCGATTTTGGCCTTCTCCGCCGCTTCTGTCAGGCGCTGGAGCGCTTGTTTATCTTGACGGAGATCGATGCCTTCGGTTTTCTTGAACTCGGCGGCCAGGTAGTCCACAATTTTTTTGTCGAAGTCGTCCCCGCCGAGGTGGGTGTCGCCGGAGGTGGCTAGGACTTCAAACACCCCTTCCCCGACTTCGAGGACAGAAACATCGAAGGTGCCGCCCCCCAGGTCAAAGACGAGAATGGTTTCATTGCTTTTCTTGTCCAATCCATAGGCTAAGGACGCCGCCGTGGGTTCGTTGATAATCCGCAGGACTTCAATCCCGGCGATTTTCCCGGCGTCCTTGGTGGCTTGGCGCTGGGAGTCGTTGAAGTAGGCGGGCACGGTGATCACCGCCTGGGTGACGGTTTCCCCCAGATATTTGCTGGCGTCGTCCACCAGCTTGCGCAGAACCTGGGCGGAGATTTCCTCCGGCGCAAACTGTTTGCTCTGGGCGGGGCAGTCCAATTTGACGTTGCCGCTCCCGTCCCGGAGCACCTGGTAAGCCACCTCCGTGGCTTCGTTGGTGATTTCGTCGAACTTGCGACCAATAAAGCGTTTCACCGAATAAAAAGTGTTGCCGGGGTTCATTACCGCCTGGCGCTTAGCGATTTGCCCCACCAACCGGTCCCCGTTTTTAGCGTAGCCCACCACCGAGGGCGTGGTCCGAAAACCTTCAGCGTTGGCAATTACGGTGGGTTTGCCCCCTTCCATCACTGCGACGCAAGAGTTGGTGGTTCCAAGATCAATGCCAACAACTTTTCCCATAACGTTAAATTTGACTCCAGTAACTATAAGATAGGCGAAAGGGGATTGGGAGAGTCGCCTCCCAAGCAACGCCTTTTTCCATAGCTCTTAGTGTGCCGGAAACTCCGGCAGGAGCAAAAGTGTAGGTTTCCGCACTTCTGGGGTTAAAGAGGTTTGCCCTCATCCCCCCGCCTCTTCTCCCGTTCCCTGAGCGTAGCCGAAGGAGGGAGAAGGGGAGTGAAAGTCCCCCTCTTGCGGTTAGCCGCCACTGTTGAAAACCTAGAAGACTTTCAAACGGCACTGACGGCGCTTATCTAAAATAGCGGCAAACGTTACGCGCCCTTAGCCATTGCCAACGGCGGCGCTCTCAATTACCTGTCTGGCCTAAGCGGCGCTTAGCCCCACGTTCCCTGTTTTAAAATAGGAACTAACTCTCCCTTTCAGTTTGAGAAGCCATGTTCACCATCACTCGCCCTTTTTCCCTGGCGGAATACTTGTCCTATAATGACGGGACGGAGCGGCGTTACGAGTTAGTGAATGGAGAATTAGTCGCCATGCCGTCAGAGAGCGATTTGAATAATGCCATCGCCATGTACTTGATTGGGGTTTTCCTGCAAGTTGTACCCATTCTGCGACTGCGGCGCGGGACAGAGGTGGCGGTGATGGGGGCGGGAGCGACGGTGCGAATTCCCGATTTATTAGTCCTGTCAGAGGGCTTGGCCGCCGCCCTGGCCGGAGCCAGCCGCAGTATTGTGACCCTAGAAATGCCGCCGCCTATTTTAGCGGTGGAAATTGTCTCGCCAGGAAAAGAAAACGAAGACTGCGACTACCGCTACAAACGGTCTGAATATGGAGCCAGGGGCATTCTTGAATACTGGATTGTCGATCCAAGTCAGTCACGGATAACGATGTTGACCTTAGTGGATGGTCTCTATGAAGAAGCCGTTTTTCAAGGGGGCCAGCGCCTGATTTCTGTTACTTTTCCGGCGCTAGAACTGATGGCGGAGCAAATTCTTCAGGCTGGGCAGTGATACCCCGCTGCAATGAAATACCCAAACGCAGCAAGCTGCGGGGTATCTAGAGGGAAAACAACTGAAGTTGTTGAATGTAAGCTTTTTCTTGTTCATTGCCTTGTTCTTGAATATATCGTTTAACAATTTCCGTATTC
>JAYKIZ010000110.1:0-5267 GCA_035285965.1 Cyanobacteriota bacterium
AAAGGTTGATTGCGATGAAAATAGGGTCTCTTCTCTGCCTAGCCTGGGGACTTAACGCCCTAGTTGTTCCTTCCCTGTCAGCCTGTCCGCGCCCTCTAGCGCCGATGATTGAAACCCATCTGGCGCGGCCGGATTTGGCCCAGGGCCACTGGGGCGTCGTTATTCAAGACCTCGCTAGCGGAGAAACTTTGTACGAGCGCAACGGCGACCAACTGTTTACCCCCGCCTCTAGTCTGAAACTGCTCGTCACCGCGGCGGCGCTTCGTCATCTCGGCGCCGATTTTCGTTGGCAAACGCCCCTCTACCTTCAGGGCGCTCCCCCGGTTCTGGCGGAACTGACCCTCAACGCTCAGGGCGACCCGACCTTAACGACGGCGGACTTAGCCAAACTCGCTCAAGACCTACGCCAAAGAGGCGTAACTGTCATCGAAGCCCTAACCTTAGCGGACGCCACTCCTCCCCAACGCCGCCATCCCGACAGTTGGGAAGGGGGCGACCTAACCTACAGCTACGCTCCCCCGGTTAATCAGGCTATTCTCAACGGCAATCAAGGGACGCTGACCCTGACGCCCCAAAGTCTGGGACAACCGCTAAAACTAGAAGTCTCCGATCCCCTCGCTCTAGGGACAGTTTCCCTGAGCAATCAAACCCGCGTTGCGCCAGCGCCGGAACCCTTAGCGTTAGCGGGGATTTGGGGAACCTCTCAGTGGATTCTCACCGGCGCTTTACCCCCGGAAGCCGAACCGGCTCGTCTCAATTTCGCCATTCCCGATCCCGGCGCTTATTTCCTCGCGGTTCTCCGTCGAGAATTGAGCCGACAGGGAATTGAAATTCGCCAAGAACGACTTGTCCGGGACTTTACACCCTCCTCGGCGCCGGGGTTAATCTTAACCTCCCCTCCTTTGGGGGAAATCGTCGCCCGCATTAATCAGGACAGCGACAATCTCTACGCCGAAGCCCTAGGGAGACTCCTCGAGCGCCGAAATCTTTCCCCTTGGACGGAAGACGTTCAACTCAAAGACTACTCCGGGCTATCCCGTCAAAACTTAGTCTCTCCCCGTTTCTTGACGGATCTGCTGAAGGAAATGAAACAAGCGCCCTCGGCGCCGGTCTTTCGGAACTCACTCGCGCTGATGGGAGAGCGGGGCACCTTGCGCAACCGTTTACAAGAGACTCCCATCGCCGGGAAATTTTGGGGGAAAACCGGCACGTTAACGGGAACTGTGAGCCTGACGGGGTATTGGCAAATCAGCCCTCGACAAACCCTCGGCGTCGCTATTTTCGCCAATAATAGCCGCCTCGGCGCTGGAGACCTCCGGCGGGCCATTGACGAACTGTTATTGGGGATTTGGGAGCGGTGTCAACCTAAAGTTATGGAGTTCGAGTAAATTTCGGCGCCGCCCAAGCGGCGACTCCCCAAAATCCTTCGGCGCCGGAATGGTTAAGATATTTAAACCGCCATTAAGAAACCCCATGCTCCTAGACTGGATTCCCTTCGATATTTCCGTCAATACCGTTAGCCTCGCTAGCGTTTGCCTTTGGTCTTTGGGGTTATACCTGAGTCTTGGGAAACTCAAGCTTTGGCTAATTGAGCGCCTGCAAGCTTGGTTTAACTTCGCCGAGCGCTCCCTCTACACCTCGGAGGAAGAGTTTGAGCGGACTCGCGCGGCCCGGGAAGCCCAGAATTTGTTTTACGCCTCCCTAGTCAGTATCCTGCCCTTTTTCGCTCTCGCCGTCGGTTGTAATCTCCTGGTGGAAATCGGTCTGGGTCACAACTGGGCCCTCAGCCTTGGGATCATGGCGGTTATTATCGGCGCCGTTTACGCCCTGGGACGACAGGACGCCTTTGAGGCTTAGACCAAAAGCCCGGCGCTAAAAGGTTCACTAGCAACGATCTGCTCAGGACGCCTTGGCTATGCTAAGCTTTGGGGTTGGCTTGACTTCCGCCCTTAACCCTTATTTTCCCCTGGCTCTTCAGAACGTCCTATGGCTGACCCGATTCGTATTCTCATGTGCGCGCCCGACCACTACGACGTGGATTATGTGATTAATCCCTGGATGGAAGGCAATATCCACAAATCCTCCCGAGAGCGGGCCGCGGAACAGTGGCAGAAATTATATTACGTCATTAAAGACCGGGCCATTGTGGACTTAGTGGAGCCGGCCAAGGGTTGGCCCGATATGGTTTTCACCGCCAACGCCGGTTTAGTCCTAGGAAGCAACGTCGTCCTCAGTCGCTTTTTCCACAAAGAGCGCCAGGGGGAGGAACCTTACTTTAAAGCTTGGTTCGAGGGCAACGGCTTCACCGTTTACGAACTGCCGCCGGATCTACCCTTTGAAGGCGCCGGAGACGCGCTCTTTGACCGGGAGGGGCGCTGGCTCTGGGCGGGCTACGGTTTCCGCTCGGAGTTGGATTCCCACCCCTATATCGCCGAATGGCTGGACACGGAAGTGGTGTCTCTCCGTCTGATTGACGATCGTTTTTACCATCTAGACACCTGTTTTTGTCCCCTCGCCGGCGGTTATCTTCTCTACTACCCCCCCGCCTTTGACTCCTATTCCAACCGCCTCATTGAAATGCGGATTCCGGCGGAAAAACGGATCATTGTGGCGGAGCCGGACGCGGTCAAGTTCGCCTGCAACGCGGTCAACATCAATCAGATCGTGATTATGAACCAGGTGAGCCAGGACTTAAAAGACCGTCTTGGCGCCGTTGGGTTCGAGGTGGTGGAAACCCCCCTGAGCGAGTTTCTCAAGGCTGGCGGCGCCGCCAAGTGTTTAACCCTGCGGGTGACGGAGCCAATCCTGGAAACCGTCCACGCCAACGTCTCCATCGAAAGCCGGGTGGTGCGCATGGAAGGGCACCTACTGGACGCCGGTTTGCTCAACCAAGCCCTGGATCTGATCGTCGAAAACAGCGGCAGTTTCCGGGTGATGAACTTCAACCTCGGGGTGGAGCGCAACAGCACCTCCAGCGCCGAAGTGCGGGTCTCGGCGCCGTCCCATGAAATCATGGAAGAGATCATGACCCTGCTGATTGATCTCGGCGCTGTGCCGCCGCCCCAGGAAGTCTGCGATATTAATACGGAAGTCGTGTCCCAAGCCGGGGTGGCGCCGGATGATTTTTACGTCAGCACCATCTATCCCACGGAAGTGCGGGTCGATTGCGAGTGGGTCAGGGTGCAAAACCAACGCATGGACGCGGCCATTGTCGTCGCCCAAGGCAAAGGGGGGCCGACGGCGGAGTGCAAGCTTCTGCGGGATCTGCAAGTGGGCGACCGGGTCATGGTGGGCGTGGACGGTATCCGCACCATTAAGAAAGTGGACTCCCACGAAGGCGCCCGCAAGGAAAACAAGGAATTCGCTTTCATGGCCTCCGGCGTCTCCAGCGAGCGCCGGGTGGAACTGCTGGTGGAACAGGTCGCCTGGGAAATGCGCCAGATCCGGGATCAGGGGGGCAAAATTGTCGTCACCGCCGGCCCCGTAGTCATTCACACCGGCGGCGCTCAGCACCTTTCCCATTTAATCCGGGAGGGCTACGTCCACGCTCTGTTGGGGGGTAACGCCATCGCCGTCCACGACATGGAGCAGGCGCTCATGGGCACGTCTCTAGGGGTGGATATGCAACGGGGCATCCCTGTGCGGGGGGGGCACCGTCACCATCTCAAGGTCATTAACCAGATTCGGCGTCTGGGGGGGATTAAAGCGGCTGTGGAGCAGGGCTTTTTAACCCAGGGGGTGATGTACGAATGCGTCAAAAATCAAGTCCCCTACTGTTTAGCGGGTTCTATCCGGGACGACGGCCCCCTGCCGGACACGGAGATGGATTTAATCAAAGCCCAGTCTCGTTACGCCGAGCTGATCCAGGGCGCCGACATGATTTTGATGCTCTCCAGTATGCTCCATTCCATCGGCGTGGGGAATATGACGCCCGCGGGGGTCAAAATGGTCTGCGTCGATATTAACCCCGCCGTGGTGACCAAACTGAGCGACCGGGGGTCGGTGGAATCCGTGGGGGTGGTGACGGACGTGGGTCTGTTCCTGAGCCTGCTAATTCAGCAACTCCAGCGTCTGACTAGCCCTTATCAGATGACAGTTTAGGGAATAGGGTTTTCGCCGGGGGCGGATTATTCCCCCGGCGCTAAAGAGAGAGCGCGAACCCTAGGCTTCGTCCAGCGCCGCGATGCCGGGCAGAACTTTGCCTTCCAGCAGTTCCAGGCTGGCGCCGCCGCCGGTGGAGATATGGCTCATCCGCTCGGCCACGCCCACTTTTTCCACCGCGGCCACGGAATCGCCGCCGCCGATGATGGTGGTGGCGCCTTTGGCGGTAAGCGCCGCTAAACTGTGGGCGATGGCTTCGGTGCCCACCGCGAATTTATCGAACTCGAAAACGCCCATGGGACCGTTCCAGATTACGGTTTGACAGTCGGCTAAGGCGTCTTGGAAGACTTTAACGGCGTCGGGGCCGATATCCAGACCCATCCAACCGTCGGGAATGGCTTCGATGCTCACGGTTTGAGCGTTGGCGTCGGGGGCGAAGGCGTCCGCCACCACCACATCGGTAGGGAGCAGGAGTTCCACGCCTTTTTCCTTGGCCTTAGCTTCCAATTCCTTGGCTAGCGCCAGTTTATCTTCTTCCACCAGAGACTTGCCGACGTTTAATCCCCGAGCTTTGTAGAAGGTGAAAATCATGCCGCCGCCGATGATCAGCTTGTCGCATTTTTCCAGCAGGGTTTCAATGACGCCGATCTTGCTCGACACCTTAGAGCCGCCGACGATGGCCGCCAGGGGGCGTTTGGGTTCTTCAATGGCGCTTTGGAGAAATTGCAGTTCTTTTTCGATCAAATAACCCGCCACCGAGGGAGAAAGATACTGGGTGACCCCTTCCGTGGAGGCGTGGGCCCGGTGGGCCGTGCCAAAGGCGTCGTTAACATACAGATCGGCGTTATTGGCCAACTGACGAGCAAATTCCGGCGCGTTGGCTTCTTCTTCAGCGTGGAAGCGGAGGTTTTCCAAAAGAGCGACCTGCCCGTTCTCCAGCGCCGACAGTTCTTGAGTCACCGCTTCGCCGACGCAATCGGAGCACATGAGCACTTTTTGCCCCAACAGTTCCGAGAGGCGGGCCGCCACAGGGGTCAGGCGCATCGACTCGACGACTTTGCCCTTGGGCCGCCCGAAGTGACTGCCCAGGATCACCTTGGCGCCTTTGCTGAGGAGGTCTTGGATCGTGGGAAGCGCCGCCCGAATGCGGGTGTCGTCGGTAATCG
>JAYKIZ010000111.1:0-2554 GCA_035285965.1 Cyanobacteriota bacterium
GACCTAAACTCGCTAAAAATTCGCTGGCGCTGACGCCCCCCATACTCAGGCCGATTTGCCGCAGAAGGGCGACGGCGGCGGGCTGGGTTAGGGGCAGTTCATAAAGACGAGCCAGGGAGAGAATCAGCGCGACGTCAATGACGGCGCCGGAAAAGAGATCCAGCGCCGTGACAGGATTGAGGGCCACCGCCGCGGCCTTGGTCAACATCGCTCTCTGGATCAGTTGGTTCGCTAAGCGCTCCCGCAGGGCCACTTTCCGGGCCACCACCGCGGAGTTAACCTGGTCGGCGCCGAGGAGGGCATTGAGCGCCACCAGGGATTTGCCTTCCCGTTCCAGTAGCTCAAAAATGCGCAAACGCAGGGGCGCGATTTGGGGAGCTCCCCGGTAAACCCGGCGCTGGAGTTGCCCGTCGGCGCTTTGTCTGACCTCCGCGATTAAAGGACTGGCGGCGATTAAGACAATTTCCTCGGGAGATAACAGGTCTTTAACCCGCTCGTCCCGAATTTTTTCGTAAATCGCCTGACGATCCGCTGGGGGATATTGGTCGATTTTATTAATGGCCAGCACCATGGGTTTCCCCGCTTGGCGCAGTTGGGAAAGGGCGTCGTATTCCAGTTGACAGAGGTCCCCCGCCGCGATGAAGAGAATTAAATCCGCGGCTTCGGCGGCGCTTTGGGCTAAGCGGGCCCGTTCCTCCCCCGCCACTTCGTCTAAACCCGGCGTGTCCCATAACCGCACTTCTCCCTGACCCCAACCGGACAAGATTTGGGTCGGCGCCGCCCAGGTCGTCGCTCCCAGGGTCTGAGTAACCCCGTGGGTCGGCCCCGTCTCAAAAACGGTCGTCCCCGCTAGGGCGTTGAGCGTGGAGGACTTGCCCCGCCCCACCAACCCAAAGGCGGCGATGTGGAGACGGGTCTGCTCCAATTTTTCTAGGAGTTGGGAAAGACGCGCCAGATCCGCTTCCAACCCGAGACGCTCCCTCGGACTCAAGGCGCTGGCCTGTAACACCCGCCGCAGACTGCGCTGAGCCTGTTGATAATTCAGTTCTTGTTGGATGGTGTTAAAGGCGTCTAGCGCCTGATCTAGGGCGTCCGGCGCCGGCGAGTCCTGCATAGAAACAGTCAGTTTGAGGGATTAAACTTCGCGGCAGTGGGTCGCCAGTAGACGCTCCAATTGTTGCGCCGAGCCTCTGGGGGACAGACGGGGCAGAATCTTTTCCCCCTGGGACGAGCGCCAACAAAGAACCGGAATCTCATATTCCCAGGCGGCTAGCCAATCAGCCCGGGTGGTGATATCCCGCGTTTCCAGATCAATAGTAAACTTGCTCACTTGGGCTAGCTTCTCCGTTAGGGCTTCGCAGAGGTGACAGCCGGGCTTGCTGTAGAGAATTAAAGGGAGGGGAGGGGGAGAATCGGCGCTCATAACTAGGAATTGTAACAATTTGTGAGGGACTGGGTTTCCGGCGCGGGAAATCTTTCTAGACTAGAAAAAGATGGCTCTCTTTGTAGATGAGTTTCTCTTGATAACTGGTATCTGATACCTGATATCTGTTCATTACTCCTCGCCTTTGGCGTCTTTAATGCCATGACTAAACTTTTTCCCCTTTGCCTGACGGCCCTTGGTCTAGTCGCCTTTGCTCTGCCCCTCGGCGCCGAACCGGCTCCCAGTTTTGAAGACAGCGCCGTAAACAGTTTACCCCTCTCCGAAGGCTCCGCCCAGGATCTTCAGGGCACCTTGGCTCGGGACGCCTCTCTTTGGTTAGGGGGCGTGGGCGGCGGCGACGACGATCTCACAGAGGACGACGCTGACGCTAACGTTTACCAAATCCATCAATCGGAAGCGGAAGACGGAGCCGTGGGGAACTTTTTAACCGATGGCGACCATCCCGGCGCGGCCCTAGGACGGTTTTAGTCCATGGCCCCCGCCGGCGCCGGCCCTATTGTTCTGAACGAGGTCGATCTCCTCTGGACTTTAGGTTTACTGGCCTTGACTGTTAGCCTCGCGACTTGGCAACGCCTCGGTTTAAGCGGGCAAATGCTCTGGGCCGGTTTCCGGTCTATTGTCCAACTCCTGGTGGTCGGCGCTAGTTTAACCCTGGTTTTTGCCCTAGATAACCCCTGGGCGGTGGCGCTGGTGTTGGGGATCATGTCCGCCATCGCCGCGGTGGTGGCCCGGAACCGAATGCAGATTCCCGGAGAAAACGGGCTGTGGATTTGGTGCTCTATTACCTTCAGCGCCGCGCTGACCCTCGTCTATAGTTTGGCCTTAATTATTCAACCGCCGGTTTGGTACTCGCCTCAGTATTTAATTCCCTTAGCGGGGATGGTTCTGGGAAACGCGATGAACAGCGCCACCTTGGCGGGGGAACGTCTCGCGAGTCTGATTTGCCAAAGCCCCCAGGAAATTGAGACCTACCTATCCCTCGGCGCTTCCCCCAGTCAGACCGTTTTCGCCTACCGACAGGCGGCGCTGAAGGCTAGCTTAACCCCCATCTTGAACCAAATGCTGGTGGTCGGTTTAGTCAGTCTGCCGGGGATGTTCACCGGGCAAGTG
>JAYKIZ010000112.1:0-3115 GCA_035285965.1 Cyanobacteriota bacterium
TTGGGTCGGGGAGTACCCGTACTTGCGTCGAGATTTGTTTCAAGATATGAGTCGGCGCTTTGCCAGTTCCTCCCCCCAGATTTCCTCGGCGCCGTCAGGGCCGAAGCGCCAGGGAGGACGCCAGCGCGGCTATTCCTAGGACTGGTTTCCCGTTTTGCCTTAAAACGTTCTGGGCCGCCTCAGCGGTGGCGCCAGTGGTGAGGATATCGTCCAGCAGGAGAATGGGCTGATTCGTCTTGGCTAAACTCGGCCCCAACATCAGGGCGTCTTTCAGGGTTTCCCGGCGAGCCTGGGGATCGAGGGCGAAAAGAGCCGCCGTATTTTTCACCCGCAGGAGTCCCTGGGGAACGAGAGGGTAGCGGGTCAAGCGACAAAACCCCTGGGCCAGCAGTTCCGCTTGATTAAACCCCCGTTCCTTTAACTTATCGGGATGGAGGGGAATGGGAACGACTAGGGGGCGGAGTTTTCCCAACGGCGCTTGTAGCCAGGCTTCTCCGAGGAGTAGTCCTAGCTCTAACCCCAACTCCGGGCGTTTCTCAAATTTCAGCGCCGCAATGATTTGTTTCAGGCGACCATCATAGTAGCCCCAAATAAACCGGGGCAAAGCGCCGCTCCAAAGCTGATGGGGGCGATTGTGTTTAGAGCTGAGAAGTTGATTTAAACAATAGGAACAAAGCCAATCCCCAGTCCGGCGCTGGCAGAGGGGGCAGGGAGATTGCAGAAAGAGGGAGAGGAAATTTTTCAACACGGCGCCGGCGACTGGCCTTGAAATCTTTCTAACTTTCCAGTCCAAAAACCCGCAAAAAGATCTTTTCCACCTTGGAGCCGGAATCAATGGACTCTAGGGGATCTTTACGGAGGCGGTGGCGCAGACACATGACGATGACCCGGCGGATATCGTTCACCGTTACTTCCGTCCGGCCTTCCAAGGCCGTAATGGCTTTAGCGGCGCGGTTGGTGACAATATCGCCCCGCAAACCGTCCACATCCAACTCGGAGCACACTTCGGAAATCTTGACCCGCAGGTCATAGTCGATTTTCACCTGGGGAAGGAGATTCTGGGCTTTTACAATTTGGCTTTGCAGGTCGTCCTGTTGGGGTTGATACTGCTCGCAAAAGGGGAGCGGCGCTTGGTCAAACTCTGTCCGTTGTTCCACAATTTTCACCCGCAGATCCGGCTCCCGCACGGTGCGAATTTCGGCGTGCATCCCAAAGCGGTCCAACAGTTGGGGCCGCAGTTCTCCCTCCTCCGGGTTGCCCGAGCCGACTAACACAAAGCGGGCCGGGTGACGGATGGAAATGCCTTCCCGCTCCACGGTGTTCCAGCCCCCGGCGGCGGAGTCCAGCAGAACGTCCACTAAATGGTCGTCCAGTAGGTTGACTTCATCCACATAAAGAATGCCCCGGTTGGCTTTGGCCAGCAGGCCCGGCTCAAAGGCTTTAACGCCCTCGGACAGCGCCTTTTCAATATCGATGGTGCCGCAGACCCGGTCTTCCGTAGCGCCGAGGGGCAGATCCACCATGGTGACTTTCTTTTTCACCACCGAGAGGGGCGTTTGATTTTCTACCTGCTGGCGCACCTGCTCGCTCATCAATTCCGGGTCTTTGGGATCGGAATTAAAGGGATCGTTGGCCACCACCTCAATTTCCGGCAGGAGATCCGCCAGCGCCCGAATGGTGGTGGATTTCCCCGTGCCCCGGTCGCCCATAATCATGACGCCGCCGATTTTGGGGTCGATCACATTGAGAATTAGGGCCAGTTTCATTTCCTCCTGGCCCACAATGGCGGTGAAGGGAAAAACGACGCGGCGGGTCTGGGCGGTGGCGGTCATGGAAACTGAGAGCGTAAAAAGGGCCTTTATTATCTTGCCATACTCTCTCCCCTCAGGCCCGGCGCCCGGCGCCCGGCGCCGATTGAGGTCCGTTTTCCTCAAATTAGGGGCGTTGGCGCATTCTCCGAGAGAACCTGAGAGGGAATATGTCAAATTGTAAATTTTTTGCTAATAATGATGGGAGTAGATTTTTGGTAAACTCTACCAACCCCTTGGAGGCTAAGCATTTTTGCCTAGGTCTCTTTTAAGAAAACGGTGGATCGTCCCCGGGGCGCTCCTCGGGGAAAACGGCGAATGTTAAGGGGTCTCGCTCCCCTCCGCCGTTCCTAGTTTGCAAGGGTTCCGTCTTATAAGACAATGGACTCTTACCCAACTGGCTCCACACCTTAGCCCGCGTCCCTTTTTGAAAAAATCTTGCTCTGAATTCTTACCGCAAGAGGATTTGACTCTATGACCATCGCAGTCGGACGCGCCCCAGTCGAAAGAGGATGGTTTGACGTCCTCGACGACTGGCTCAAGCGCGATCGTTTCGTTTTTATCGGCTGGTCCGGTATTCTGCTCTTCCCCTGCGCCTTCATGGCCCTGGGGGGCTGGCTCACCGGCACCACCTTTGTCACCTCCTGGTATACCCACGGGTTGGCCAGCTCCTACCTCGAAGGCGCCAACTTTCTCACGGTGGCGGTTTCTTCCCCCGCCGACGCCTTCGGCCATTCCCTCCTCTTTCTCTGGGGCCCCGAAGCTCAGGGCAACCTGACTCGCTGGTTCCAAATCGGCGGTCTCTGGCCCTTCGTGGCGCTCCACGGCGCTTTTGGCTTGATTGGCTTTATGCTCCGCCAGTTTGAAATCTCTCGACTGGTGGGTATTCGTCCCTACAACGCCATCGCCTTCTCCGGCCCCATCGCGGTTTTTGTCAGCGTCTTCCTGATGTACCCCCTGGGACAATCCAGTTGGTTCTTCGCCCCCAGCTTTGGGGTGGCGGGCATTTTCCGCTTCATCCTCTTCCTGCAAGGCTTCCACAACTGGACCCTCAACCCCTTCCACATGATGGGGGTGGCGGGTATCCTCGGCGGCGCTCTCCTCTGCGCGATTCACGGCGCCACGGTGGAAAACACCCTCTTTGAGGACGGCGACCAAGCCAACACCTTCCGGGCTTTTGAACCCACCCAGGCGGAAGAAACCTATTCCATGGTGACGGCGAACCGCTTCTGGTCCCAAATCTTCGGCATCGCTTTCTCCAACAAGCGTTGGTTGCACTTCTTTATGTTGTTTGTGCCGGTGACGGG
>JAYKIZ010000113.1:0-4477 GCA_035285965.1 Cyanobacteriota bacterium
GCGCTGGCGTCCTCCCTGGCGCTTCGGCCCTGACGGCGCCGAGGAAATCTGGGGGGAGGAACTGGCAAAGCGCCGACTCATATCTTGAAACAAATCTCGACGCAAGTACGGGTACTCCCCGACCCAAAGATCTAGTTGAGGTAGGTATAAATCGCTCACCTTGGCGATCCGGTCTAGATCCGCCTGTTGGGAAAGGAGAAGCAACTCCGCCGTTTGCCCCGCCGCGATGGCCTTGTAGAGCCGTTTCACCGGCGCTTGGATGGTGAGGTTAAAACCGTCGTCGTCTCCCACTTCCACGTTGACCCGGCGCTCGCAATTTTCGATAATCACCAATTCCCCATACTCGTTGGCTCGCTGTTCTTCGTTAATTAGCTCTTCAGTAATGTAGACGTCTAAAACTTCCCCCCGCCAAAAGCCGCCGTAGGCGTAGCGCCGGTATTGAGCGTTGCGGAGGCTGGCCACATAAATCGGCGCCCAAAACCAATAGAGACCGCCGACGATATAGCAAATCAGTTCAATGCCCTGGGCGCCGTGGCCAAAGACTAAACTGACGATCCAAATGGAAACCACGATCAGTAGAGAAATTAAAAGGCGCTGGAGTAGCTCCCGAGACTTACCCCAAACGTAGCGGTACTGGGAAGCCGTGGCAATGCGGGGAATCAGTTGGTCAAGGGCGCCGGGGGTGAGGGGAATGAGCATGATCAACAACGTTAGCGGAAAAAGTTTCGATTACCAAGGCAGTCGAGCGCCGTCCCAGGAAAAAAAAGAACCGCTCTCCTCCGGGCCGAGGGATTTGAGGACGGTTATTAATTGGCTCACCGTCCGTTCCACGGAAAATAATTTCTCCGGCGGCACATTTTTTTGAAAGGGACGGGATAAACCGGTATCGGTGGTGCCGGGGTGGAGCAGGACTAGAGTCGCCTGCGGCGCCGAGCGCCGATATTCCAGAGCCGCGGTTTTAATAAACATATTGAGCGCCGCTTTAGAAGCCCGGTAGCCATACCAGCCTCCCAGTTGGTTGTCGCCAATACTGCCCACCTTAGCGGAAAGGAAGGCGAAAAAGCTGGGGTCGGAGTGACGGAAATGGGGCAATAGCGCCTGGGCCAGTAAAACCGGGCCAATGCTATTGACGGCGAAATAGGTTTGGAGATGCTCCGCCCGCAGTTGCCGCAGGTTTTTTTCCGGTTGTAGAGTCTCGTTTTGCAACAGTCCCACACAGTTGACGGCGCCGTGAAGATAGGGGGGCAAGGCGGCGCTGAGGGCAGAAATACTGTCCGGTTCCGCGATATCCAAAGGGAGTGTATGAAAGCGTTCTGGATACTGCGTTTGTAGGTCCGCCAAACCCTGAGAGACCCGGCGGTACGTTCCCCACACCTCGGCGCTGGGATAGTGGCTCAACCAATAACGCGCAAAACCCGCGCCAATGCCGCCGGAGGCGCCGAGAACCAGAAAATGAGGCTGGGGCAGAGGGGCCCAGGGATCTGGAGGAAGAGACATGGACGGGAATAAAAACGGCGGGATCAGAGGTAGTTTAACGCAGGACTAACTGGTGTATGAAAACTAGCTCCGCAACAAAATCGCGCCGGTGCCCCGGCTATCGTAAAGCAGGAGGGAGAGAACCAAATCCGCCGCCACGATTAGCACGAGAGACGTTAACACCGTCGCGGCACTGGCGTCCCCGGCGCTGGGGGCCCAGTCTTCGCCTTCTAGACCCCAATAGGCCGCCGTCCAGGTAATCGCGACCCCAAAGACCAGCCCTTTAATCCCCGCTAGGAGTAATTCGCCGGTCTGGAGGGTGACCCGGGCGGAATTGAGAAACATGGAGCCGGGAATATCGTAGAAGACCCAAGCAAACCAACCGCCGCCCGCTAGGCCTAGGGGAAAACTAAGAATCGCTAGAATCGGGATTAAGGCGCAACTGGCCCACAGCGCCGGTAGAATCCGGCTTTGAAAACTCTGGGCTTCCGGCTCTCCTAAATGCCCTCGCAAGTCCGCCGCTAGACCGGCGCTTTTTTGGGCCGCCACCACCACGGCGGTGACAATAACGATCAATTCCCGAGCCAGGGCGATGGCGACGGCGCCGCCCACAATCCGCTCCCCCCCAAAAACCGCCACTTCTCGGGCCACTTGAAAGGCGACGATCATGCCGATAATGCCCGCGGCGGGCAGGACGATGGCTAAAACGGGAAAGCCGCCTAAAAAAACTTGCTGGAGCCACGCCTGGGGAGCGGGCGCCCGAGTTAAGACCATTCGCGCGAAAACGGCGCTGAAGCGCAGACCCCGCAGGACGGTATTCAGCAACGGCGCCGGGGCCATCCCTAGCCGCCCCCCACAATGGTGACGATTTCCAAACGGTCGCCGTCTTGCAGTTGGGTGCCGGGCCAAAACTGGCGGTGGAGAATTTCGCCGTTATACTCGATGGCGATGAGCTTGGGATTCAGACCCGCTTGGGATAAAAAGTCCAGCAAGGGTTGGGGCCCGGGGCAAAGCCGCTCTTCGCCGTTAACCCAGAGTGATGTCATGGTGAAAAATTTCCCCTCAAGGCGTCATCCTTAGAATTATCCCTCAATCTACGGTTTAAATTGGGAGCGCAGGTTTATGGACGCGTCTGTTGTCTATCAAGGGCAGTTCGGCCCCTTTACCCTCGATAAACAGGATTATCAAGAGGTTATTCTCTACCGCGCCGGTCTCGGACTAGCGGCGCTCTCTTTTCTCTGCGGCGCCGGGTTAACCTTGACCCTCGACCCCAGCCCCGTGTTAACCCAGATTTTAACCGCCCTCTACTGGAGCTTTCTAGGAGGATTAGGGCTGAGCCTTTGGATGATTCATATCTATTTACGCCCCCTCCATCGGCTTTTACAAGTCTTTTGGCTGGTCGGAGTGATGACGTCCCTTGCCCTCAGCGTTAAAGTTGGGCCCTTCTCTTTGCTAACCTTCAGCTACAGCCACCCCTGGACGCTCTGGGGACTTGGCTTTAGCTTTGCGGCGCTAACGGGGATTTTTTTTAAAGAGGCGTTTTGTTTTAACCGGCTGGAGACTAAATTTCTGACTCCCCTGGTTCCGAGCTTACTCCTAGGACATTTAGCCGGTATCTGGGCGCCGGGCGTAGAAAAGGGTCTTTTGGCCCTTTGGGCGGCGCTGTTCGCCGTCTTCGCTCTACGGAAGGCTCTGCAAGCGATTCCCCCGGATATTGGCGATAAATCGGTGTTTATAAAAAAGTGATTCCAGAGGCTCAGCATCGACTGGTTGGTAAAGAGAGTGGTAAAACAAACCATCAATTAGTCCCGCCGGAGAAATTAAATTTACAGGGACTGGGGAAAGAGCAACTGGTCAAAGCCTGCCAAGGATTAAGCCGCGCTCGCGTGAACCGAGGACATTTTGCAATCTCTGGGGGAAACCGTGCCCCTGGCGGCCATCGCCAAACCCCAAATCGAGGCCCTGAAACACTGGGCCGCGGAAGCCGCCGCCAGAACCGCCTCGTTAGACCGGGATTTGACGGAGGAGTTGCGGCGCTATAGTCAGGAGCAGGGATTGGGCCCCCTGGAGGTGGATTAAATCTCTAGGCCAACTGCCAACAGGCTTCCCGGGTTAGACGAATTTGGGCCAGGGTAAAGATGACGGGAATAATGCGACCGTAGTTGGTGGCCACGGCCCGCCAGCCTAAATCCGCCAAAAACCACCCCCACAGCGCCGGGCCGACCCAGGTCAGCAGGGCCCGAGCGGCGCCGTAACGAGCGGTTGTTAAAGCCACCCCTTGTTTGGCGCTTTGGAGCGCCAGTTGATTGTGCAGTTGAGCCGCCGCGGCCGCGCCCCCCTGGAGCAGAGCAGAACGGGCCGCCTGGTACTGGGCGATGTGGAGGGTTAATTCCTGAAGAATGCGCCGCAAAAGCAGGGGTTTCAGCGCCGAATTAACGGCCACGGCGGCGCTTCCCTTGAGAAAGAGGGCGACGGGGTTATGTTGGAGTTGGAGGGGCAGGGGTTCCGGTAGAGGCGAGCGCAGAAGGGACTGTTGGATTTTGATTACCAGTTTGTTCTGTTCCGCTCGGGGCAATTTTTGCCAAGCCTGATTCATTAAATGGAGAAAAATTTCCGCTTCGATGTCGGTGGTGCTCATTTTTTCAGCGTAGGGCACCCTCAGGTAATGGCAGACCTGAATCAGAGTTTGGCGATAGCTAAAAGATTGGGTCTTGCCCCGAAGGACGGTGAAGCCATCGGCGGCCAGGTAGCGAAAGCGGCGCTCTAGAGCGTCGAGCCAACTGGAAAGCTCCCGGCTCTGAACCTCTAGGGGACGGGGGGTGTGTAAATAATCAAGGGGGTTAAATTTACGGGCGAAGAGGATATGGGTAAACTGTCTGAGTTCTTCCTCCGTCGCTAATTCCAGCGCCGACCGAAGTTCGTCCACGGTCTTCTCCTCCACCAGGTCGCGGTCACAGTTGGGCACACCCATTATGTCACACAACGAAAAGGGGAAGTTCCC
>JAYKIZ010000114.1:0-6392 GCA_035285965.1 Cyanobacteriota bacterium
GCGGTGGAGGGCAATCAGGGCGCGCCCTGGTTTTACCTGTTGGAAATGGCTAAATATACGGCGCCCTGGTTATTGTTTTTACCCGGCGCTTTAATTTTGGCCTGGCGTCAAAAAAAGCAAACCTGGAGCCGTCTGGCCTTAACCCTGGGGGGCGGTTTTTTCCTCCTCATCTCCCTGATGGGCACCAAATTGCCCTGGTATGTTTTGCCGGTTTATCCCTTCTACGCCCTCCTAGTCGGCGCTCAGTTGGAGGCGCTCTGGAGCTACCGCCGGCCCTATCCCCGGCGCTTGGGGATTGTTTTAATGATTTTAGGCGTGGGGGTTTTCAGCGCCGGACTTTACCTTGGTTTGCGGGAAAATAAAGTCTGGATTTTGCCCCTAGGCTTGACCCTGTTTTTGGGCTTGGGAACCGCGGGTCTGCTCCTGTTTCGGCGCCGACGGGAATTTATTCTCCCTCTGCTGGCGGGGCTGTATCTGGGTCTTGGCTGGCTGATGATTTCCCCAGACTGGAATTGGGAGGTGAATGAAGCCTTTGCCGTTAAACCCCTAGGCGCCTTAATTCGGGACAAAACCCCTCCGGGGACAACGGTTTACGGATCTCTTCCCTACAGCCGACCCAGTTTAGACTTCTATAGCCGGCGCTTAGTCCTAGCGGTGGGAGAGGCGGAACTTCAGGAAAGGGCCCAAAGGGGGGATTATTTAGTGTTAGACCCCGACGCCTTACCCCGCTTCTCCCGTCCCGGCGCCGAAATTCTGGGTCAGGCGGGGGACTTTACCCTCCTACGGATCGCGCCTAATCCATGAAACGCGCCCTGCTTTCGGTTTTAACCCTAGTTTCCCTGATTCCCTTTTGTCTCTCCCTCTGGAGCAGTTTGGGGGAATTGCAGGTGCAGTCGGCATTGCAACTTTATCAGACCAATTTACTACTTCTAGCGGCGCCGGAAGAAAGCGGCGCTTGGCAAAAAAGCCTTCTTGGAGAAACGCCCTACCTCAGCGCCCGGCAACAGTACCAAAGCGCGTTGGAAAACCTAGAGACCTATCAAGGCAAAGTTCAGGGGCGCCTCCAGACTCTGCCCGCGGAAGAAGAGGCCCAACCCTTAAGACGAGTTCTCCGGGACAATCAAGCCAATTTAAACCAGCTAACGCTTAACCTGGGCTTGCTAGAGGTTCAGCACAGCGCCGTCCCCAACGCCCTAGAGCATTGGCAAGGACTGTTAACCCAAGACCCTCTTGACCCGTCCCTCGCCCAAACCGCCCAGAGCTTAATCGCTCTTTGGGAAGACCCGCCCCGGACGGCGCCGGAAACGGAGGCGATTTTAGAGCGGAACCTCAAGGGCTGGTTCCAAAATCAGGCGCTCCAGCGGTTTTACAGTCTGCGGGGAGAAACCGAGAAGTTACAACTTCTAACAGAAAAAGAGCAAAGTCAAGCCCGCCAGGCGCTGTTTAAGTTGGCCCTGCTGGGGGGATTGCCGGTGATCAGCGGTATTATCGGAACGCTCTTGCTCTTGGGGCTTTTCGGGCAATGGTTCCTGAAGCGGGAGGACTCTCTGTTGACCAAGCCCCATAGCGAACCCTGGCGGACGCTCTGGGACGGGGAAATCATTTGGCAGGTCTTGATCCTCGGCTTTTTATTTCTCGGGCAAGTTCTCCTCCCTTTAGTGATTAGCCTTTTACCCCTGAATCTGGCTCAACTGGGACTCAAGGGCAAGGCGCTCTATGTTTTCGCCAGTTATCTGCTTCTAGCCGGCGCCGGCTTGGGGGTTCTCTTTTTTTCTCTCAAACCCTACTTTCCCCTGCCCCCGGATTGGTTTCGGGTCAAACTCACGTTTCCCGCCCTCGGTTGGGGTCTCGGGGGCTATTGCGCGGCTCTGCCCTTAGTCGTGTTGGTGTCCTTGCTCAATGAGACCCTTTGGGGCGGTCAGGGGGGGAGTAATCCCTTGCTCTCCTTGGCACTGGAGGCCCGAGATTGGGGCGCCCTGGCGCTCTTTTGGCTGACGGCGGCGGTGCTAGCGCCGATTTTTGAGGAAACCTTATTTCGGGGGTTTCTCCTGCCTTCCCTGACCCGTTATCTTCCCCTACCGGGGGCTGTGGGGCTGAGCAGTTTGGGATTCGCCGTCGCCCACCTCAACCTCTCGGAAATTTTGCCCCTCGCCATGTTAGGGGTTATCCTAGGCACAGTTTATAGCCGCTCCCGTAACTTGTTGGCTTCGATGGTGACCCATGGTTTATGGAACAGCGGCACGCTTTTGAGTCTCTTTCTCCTGGGCAGTTAGGGGTGAATTCGCAACGATGAAACAAAATCGCTATACCTTTAACGTCTTCTCCCGCATGATGCTGGCGTTGGGCGTCCTGGGCGGCGGCGCCTGGGGAACCCTACAACTCTTGGGTGGCGCGACCGCGCCGACCTTGCCCTCGGGACAACGGGAGGATTTAGAGCCGGCGCTCCTGGGGGAACCGACGCCCAATCCTTCGCCCCAGACCTTCGTCCAGGCGGCTAATGTCCCCAAGGGTCTCTTTAGCTACGGCGGCGGTATCGCCTGGGCGCCGATTCGGCGGGAAATGACCCCGGCTTTGCAGTCGGCCTGGCCGGAGTTTCAACTGCGCTACACCCAACCGCCCCTCGGCGCCCCCGGCTCTACCCCAGCGATTCAAATGTTGCTCAAGGACGAACTGGCCTTCGCCCAATCGGACCGGGGATTAACGGAAGCGGAATTTCAACAGGCCCGGCAACGGGGGTTAACCTTGCGTCAGGTTCCGGCGGCGCTGGACGCCTTGGTGGTCGCGGCCCATCCCGACCTCCCCCTGGAGGGGTTAACCTTGCTCCAACTCCGCAGTATTTATAGCGGTAAAATCACCAACTGGCGACAGGTGGGCGGGCCGGATCTAGCGATTATCCCCTACTCCAGGGCGCTCTCCAGCGGCGGCGCGGCAGAGCAGTTTCAGAGGGAAATCCTTCAGGGGGCCGGTTTTGCCCCGAGTGTCCAAACTGTGCGGGATACCACCCAAGCTCTGCGTTTAATCGCCCAAAACCCCGGCGGCCTTTACTACGGCTCCGGCGCCGCCATTATCGGGCAATGCACCGTTAAACCCTTAGCGCTGGGTCGGGGGCCCCAGTCCCTCGTCGCCCCCTACATTGCTCCTCTAGTTCCTCCTCAGAATTGCCCCCAGCGCCGGAATCAAGTCAATCAAACCGCCATCCGCTCCGGGGACTATCCCTTGACCCGGCGCTTGTTTGTGATTATTAAGGAAAACGGGCAAGCTGACGAAGAGGCCGGACGGGCCTTCGCCGAGTTGGCCTTGACGGAGCAGGGGCAACAGTTAATCGAACAAGCGGGTCTGACTCCCCTACGGTAGGCTTAAACCGCCCGGTTCTTCGGCCTCTTGAGAGCGGCTCTAGGAGGATTGGGCCGGTCGGAGGCGCCATTGGCCCCTGCCGAGGATATCCAACACCTGTTCATGGAAGGGAATCAGGGTCGGTCGGTGGCCGACGCTAAGGTAGGTGATCTCGCTCTCTTGCAATTTTTGATAGAGCAGGCGCTCGTTAGCCACATCCAGGGCGCTGGTGGCTTCGTCCAGAACGGCGTAGCGGGGACTTTGCAGAAAGAGCCGGGCGAAGGCGAGGCGCTGTTGCTCTCCCAGGGAGAGGATGTCGGCCCAATCTAACTCCGCGTCTAAGCCTCCGACTCGTTCAATCAGATCCCCTAAATTAACCGCTTCTAGAACCGCTTGCAAACAGGCGTCGCTGTAATCTCCTTGACGGTGGGGATAAAGAATTTGGCGGCGCAGGGAGCCAAGGACTAAGTAGGGGCGCTGGGGAATAAAGAGAATGGCGTCGATGGGGGGACGGTAGAGATAGCCGGCGCCGTTTTCCCAAAGACCGGCCACAGCCCGCAGGAGGGAGCTTTTACCGGCGCCGGAGGGGCCCATAATCAGCAGACCTTCCCCAGGGGGGACTTCGGCGCTGAGGTCTTGGATCAGGGTTCGGGTTTGGTCGGGCGTTTTAACCGTCAGGCGGCTCCAGGACAGTCGAGGTTCGACAATGGTTTGAATTTGGGCGGAAACCGGCGCCGGTTTAGCTTGGGCGTCGAAATAATCCGCTAGGGAGCCGAGGCGCTTGAGGACGGCGGCGTACTGGGTCAAACTATTGAAATTGCTAGAAAACCAGTTAAAGACCCCCACCACGGCGCTAAAGGCGGCGATGGAAAGTTGAAAATCCCCCAAAGAAACCTGCCCGTTAAAATAACTCGGCGCTAGAAGTAGGGTGCAAATCAGGCGGGTGGTAATGCTCAGCGCCAACTGGATACTGGCCAGGGCGCTGCTGGGGAGAATTTTAGCGTGGAGAACCCGCAAAAGACGGTTAAACCGAGCGCCAACTTCGGCCCGCTCCTGGGCTTCCCCTTCGTAAAAGGCGATGGCTTCGCTATGGTTGCGGACGTGAACCAGCCCGTAGCGGAAATCCGCTTCGTATTCGAGGGATTGAAAATTGAGGGGGGTTAAGATCCGCCCGATGAAGTAGGCCACTAGGGTTTGCAGAAGGGCGGTGCCGATGGCGATCAAAACGAGGGAGCGGTTAATTCCCCAGAGAGTTCCAATATAGAGAAATCCCCCCAGCAGATTGCTCCCCAAACCCAGGAAATAATCTAGGGTTTTGTCGATAAAGCTATTAATATCCTGGGAAATCCGTTGGTCGGGGTTGTCAATCTCTTTCTCTCCATTGAGATGGTAAAACGACTGGTTGGCGAAATAGCGCCCCAAAAAACTATCCGTCAGCCATTGGCGCCAGTAGAGGGTAAATTTCTGTTGCACAAAGGATTTAGCCAGCGCCGCCAGAATCAGCGCCGCCGTTAAGGCGGTGGAAACCAAGAGCGCCCGTTGGTAGGCCGGAAAATTCTTCTCGCTCAGCGCCGTGGTCACCTGGGCGGCGTAGATATTGGTCTGGAGGCCTAGGGGTTGGAAACCGGCGGTCATGGCGATTAGGAGCACCAACAAACCCCAGGCTCCCCAGCGTTCGCCGGAGCGGAAATAGCCCTGGCTCAGTTGCCAGAACCAGCGCAAAAAGCGCCGCAAGCGTTGGATTTTATCTTCCATGATCTAAGAGAGTTAACCTAAAGCGCCGGCGCGAACATCCGGGCGAAATTTTGGGGATGAGTCGCGGTAAGGATCATTGAAAGCAAGACATTTCGCCCTAACAGAAAATAGAGACGGCCCTAAACGACAGTCGTTCCTTGGGCGTCGATCCGATACAATCAGTTACACTTCCGGTAATCCAGTCCCCACAGCTCGAAATCGCCCCCCTTCTCCTCTGTTTTTGTCCGCCATGGCCCGCTCTTCTCGGAAACGCCCCGTTAGTCAAGCCCCCACCCAAGCGGCGCAACGGCTTAAACCCCTAGAATCCGGCAAAAGCGCCGTTAAAAAAGGGGCTAAGGTTCCCCGTTTGCGGATTCGGGACGAGATGAACCAACCCAGGAAAACCTATCCCCTGGTGGCGGAGCGCTATGTGATTGGTCGCAGTTCCCGCCTCAGCGATATCCTGTTGCAAAATCCCATCGTCAGTCAGGCCCACTGCGTTCTCTACCGAGACCCGGACTGTAAACGGCGCTTTTGGATTCAAGACGAAGGCTCCACCAACGGCATTTACCGCGGCGCCGCTCGTTTTAAAAGCGCCTACTTACAACACGGCGACGTTATTAGCTTGGGGCCCCCGGACTTGGCGGACGCGCCCCAGTTAACTTTTATTTCCCCACTACCCTGGGGGTTGCGTTTCGCCCGTTTAGGGTTACTCGGCCTCGGATTAGTCTCGACCCTGACCGCGGCGGCGCTGGCTTGGGAATGGCGCAAAATCCCCGTTAAACCCTGGCCCCTAGGCATTACGGGGCCGGTGGTGGTCTATTCCGGGGACGGGAAAACGCCTTTAAATCCCGTCAAACAGGAAATTCACCGGGAGTTTGACCGTTTGGAAGAATTTTCCCCCTATCTCCCCCAGGCAGTGATCGCTTCTGAGGACACCCGTTTTTATTGGCACCCCGGCGTCGATCCTTACGGCGTGGCCCGGGCCATTATGGTCAACCGCAAGGAAAAAGGCGTGAAGCAGGGCGCCAGCACCGTCACCCAACAGTTGGCCCGGAGTTTATTTAGCGAAGTGGGGCGGGAAAACAGCGCCGGCCGGAAGATTCGGGAAATGCTGGTGGCGCTCAAGTTGGAGATGGTCTATAGCAAGGATGAAATTTTAAAAACCTACCTCAATCGGGTCTATCTCGGCGCCGGCAATTACGGCTTTGAAGACGCGGCCCAGTTTTATTTTGATAAATCCGCGCGGGAGTTGGACATTAGCGAAGCGGCGACCCTGGTGGCCATGCTCCCGGCGCCGAATTTATACAACCCGGTGCAGGATT
>JAYKIZ010000115.1:0-10184 GCA_035285965.1 Cyanobacteriota bacterium
AACGGGGGACTGGCGCCTCAAGGAAGGCTCGGTTTACGACGGCGATACTTTCCGAGTGATTCATAAAACCAGCGGGGAAGAAATTAAAATTCGGGTCGCCTGCATCGACGCGCCGGAACTGAAGCAACCGGGGGGCAAGCGCAGTCGGGATCACCTGCGCGGTTTCTTGGCTCTGAATCCAACTCAACTTTCTTTAAAGATCTATACGCAGGATCGCTATGGTCGCTCGGTGGCCAGCGTTTACTTGGCAAATCCCCGCAATGGACGCCCACTCTTGGTGAACGGGGAAATGGTAGCCAGCGGCAACGCCTATTTTTACGAAAAATACGCGTCCCAATGCCGAGACATCGCCCCGACTTTAGGGTCGTTGGAGCAAAAGGCCCGGACGAAACGCCTCGGCGTCTGGCAAGACGGCGCCGAAAAGCCCTGGGACTTTCGTCAAAAGGCTCGCCGGTAGCCATGGAAGCCGATTTACGGAGTTCTCCCCGGAGCGCCTATAGTGGAGTTGCAGACATCTTAGATTCCCAACGCGATGAAAATTGCCCTCGTCGGAGCCACCGGCTTTATTGGCCAGACCCTTGTTCCCCGTTTAATCGCCGCAGACCAGATCCCGGTTCTCTTCGTCCGCAATCCCGACAAGGCCCGGCGCTGTTTTCCCGAGGCCCGGTTTCCTCAGGTTGAGATCGTCTCCGACCCCGACGTCTGGCCCCAAACCCTAGGAGACTGTCAAGGCGCTATTAATCTAGCGGGGGAACCCATTAGCGAACGCTGGACGGCGGAGTATAAGGAACGGATTTTAGCCAGTCGTCGGGATACCACTCGCCGGTTAGTGGAAGCTATGAGCCAGGCGAATCCGAAACCGAGGGTTTTCATCAGCGCCTCCGCCATCGGCTACTACGGCTCTAGCGAAACGGCCTGTTTTGACGAAACTTCGGCGCCCGGGGAAGATTTTTTGGCCCAAGTTTGTCAAGTTTGGGAAAAAGAAGCGCTGGTTGCGGAAACTTTCGGGACCCGGGTGGCCTTACTCCGTCTCGGTATTGTCCTCGGCCCCGGCGGCGGCGCCTTAGCGAAAATCCTGCCCCCCTTCCAACTGTTTGCCGGCGGCCCTTTAGGAACGGGGAAACAATGGTTTTCCTGGATTGATATTGAGGATGTCGCGGGACTAATTCTCTGGGCTTTGCAAACAGAGACGGTTACCGGCGCCGTTAACGCCACAGCGCCGAATCCCGTCAGAATGGCGGAATTTTGCCAAACCCTAGGGGACGTCCTGAATCGTCCCGCCTGGTTGCCGGCGCCGAGTTTCGCTCTAAAATTGCTCCTGGGGGAAGGCGCTCAACTGGTGTTGGAGGGGCAACAGGTTCTCCCCCAGGCGGCGCTGAATCAAGGCTACAAGTTTCGTTATCCCCAATTGCGGGAAAGTTTACTCAAAAATACCCGCGGTTAAAAGTGCCGGCTCCCTATTCTGCACATATCGATCTACGGGGTTTCTCGCCAGAGTTCCCAGGCGTTCAACCCCGTTAATTCGGCGCTGGCCGGACTGAGGCTATAATAAACAGTAAATCTATCTCAGGAGAAGCTCAAAATGCTAGATCAAAGAGATTATACGCTAATCATTGATAAAAGCGGCAGTATGTCCACCGTTGACGCCAAAAACCCAAAAAGCCGTTGGGAATTAGTTCAAGAATCGACCCTTGCCCTCGCCAGAAAATGCGACCAGCTCGATCCTGACGGGATTACGGTTTATACTTTTTCAAGCAAATTTAAACGCTATGACCAGGTCAACGCCTCTAAGGTAGAACAAATCTTTCAAGAAAATGAGCCGGTAGGCGGCACCAATCTGACCGCGGTCTTACAAGACGCCATCAATCAGTTTTTTCAGCGTAAACAGGCGCATCAAGGGAAAGGCGGAGAAACCATTCTCATTATTACCGACGGCGAGCCGAACGAGCGCCGTTCGGTCTTTGAAGTGATTATTGAGGCGAGTCAGCGGTTAGACGCGGATGAAGAACTGGCTTTGTCTTTTATTCAAATCGGCGACGATCCCGGCGCCACTAAATTCCTGAAAACCCTAGACGAGCAATTGGTGGGCGTCGGCGCTAAATTCGATATTGTGGACACGGTGACCTTCGAGGAAATGGAAGATTTAACGCTGACGGAAGTGTTGCTCAACGCGATTCAGGACTAGGGCTAGTCGCCATGAAAAACGCCGATTCTCTTGAGTCGATCTTGGCGGATATGCGCCAAAAATATCTGGAAGTCTCGGAAGAAACGCCGGAGCAAGGGGCGCGGCCCCCTCTAGAGGACGGGTCGAACAACCCGCGCCGTTCGCCGTCTCAACATCCGAGTCTCGATCGGCTCTTAAAGGAATTAGAGCGAGAGCGGCCGAGAAATCCGCCCCCAGACGCGTCGGTAACGCCAGCCCAAAAACAGTCTTTAGAGCCGGCGCTTGACTGTTTAGTCCCTCAGGCAAAAGCGGATAATCAAGCCAAGATTGCTCAAAAAGCTCAACAGTGGCTCAACGAACTCGATCCCCTGTCTGGGGAAGGCATTTGGTTTGCGGAACTGGCCAAGCATTACCCCTCCGCCCTCGACGCGGCCATTGATTTATTCGCCCGTTAAGGCGTTAATCGCTTGACGCTGAGAGAGAATAAACTCCGCCAGAGCCAAATCTACCGGCGTGGTAATTTTGAGGTTAGTCTCCTCCCCGAGGATCACCCGCGTCGGCGCTCCGCAACGCTCCAATAGGGCGGCGTCGTCCGTGACTTCCCAACCCTGTTCTAATCCCCGCTGATGGCAGTGTTTCAGCAACTCGACCCTAAAACCCTGGGGCGTTTGGGCGGCCCAGAGGGCGCTCCGTTCCGGGGTTTCCGTAATCCAGCCCTGACGATCCACTTTTTTGATGGTGTCCTTGACCGGAACCGCGGCGATGAGACCGTCGCTTTGGACAAGCGCCTGGGCGCAACGGTTAAATAAATCCGCCGTGGCCAAACACCGCGCGCCGTCGTGAATAAGAACTTTTTCGGCCGCCTCGGGAAGCGCCGACAAACCGTTAAAAACCGAAGCTTGACGACTAGCGCCGCCTTCGATGAGCCGACAGGGTTTCCCCCCCAAGGAAAGACCGGCTAAGATGTCCTCAAACGAGGCAAAATCATGGCGCTGACCAATAATCCCGATCCACTCAATGCTCCCGGCGCCCAGCGCCGTCTCTAGAGTCCAAGCTAAAAGAGGGCGTCCCAAGAGGGAGAGCAAAAGCTTATTTTGAGAGCCGCCCATGCGTTTACCGGCGCCGGCGGCGGGGATCAGAAGATACATTCAGGGTTTGGGTCTCCTAGAAAAGTCCGGTTTTGATAAAGGATAAGGGACTGAGGACAAATTTTGCCCCCACTCTTCGCCAGTCTAGGGCGGAGGGGGGTTAAGGCTCAAGTTGGTGAGATAATGGCCAACGATTGCTTAATTCCGCCCTATCCTTCACGCCTCAGCGCGCCTCTGTTCTCCCCTCTTCGCCATGACTCAAGATACAAGTTTTAATGATTTATATACTGCTCCTGATTGTATCGAAAAACTAGAGACAGGAATTCCAGGCTTTGATTTTCTCTCCCAGGGCGGTTTACCCTGGGGACGGGCGACTCTCGTGGCGGGGACGGCGGGGAGTTCCAAAACTGTCTTTGCCTGTCAATTTTTAGTGGAAGGTATCCGCCGGGGCGAAGCGGGGGTCTTTGTCACCTTTGAGGAACCCCCCAAGGCGCTCCGAAAAAATATGCGGGGTTTTGGTTGGGACATCACCGCCTGGGAAGAGGAGCAAAAATGGGCCTTCGTGGACGCGTCTCCCCAACCGGGAGAACGGCCCTTAGTAACGGGAGAATACGACCTCGGCGCCCTGATTGCCCGGATTGAATACGCTATTCGCAAATACAAGGCCAGTCGTATTTCCCTAGATTCCCTCGGCGCGATTTTTAGCCATCTCACCGATAGCGCCCAGGTCAGGAGCGACCTCTTCCGTTTGGCTTCGGCCCTGCGGGAACTGGAAGTCACCGCCATCATGACCGCAGAGCGAACAGCGGAATACGGAGAAATTAGCCGCTATGGGGTGGAGGAATTTGTGGCGGATAACGTGGTGATTCTCCGCAATGTCTTGGCGGACGAAAAGCGCCGACGCACCATTGAAATTCTGAAATACCGGGGCACAGATCACCAAAAGGGCGAATACCCGTTTACCATTATTCCCGGTCAAGGCGTGGTAATTATTCCTCTCTCCGCCATCGAGCTGGAGCAGAAATCATCCAACGTGCGCATTACCTCCGGCTCCCAGGAGTTAGACCGGATGTGCGGCGGCGGTTTCTTCCGAGATTCGGTAATTTTAGTCTCCGGCGCCACGGGGACGGGCAAAACCCTGATGGTAACGGAATTTATGGCGGGGGGCGTGGTCAACGGCGAGCGCTGTCTGGTCTTTGCCTTTGAGGAAAGTCGGGAGCAACTCTTCCGTAACGCCACGGGCTGGGGCGTCAATTTCCAGCAGATGGAGCGGGAAGGGCAGTTAAAAGTGGTCTGTCGTTACCCAGAAACCACGAACTTAGAAAATCATCTCATTATGATGAAGGACATGATCCAGCGATTCAAGCCCAACCGAGTGGCGGTGGACAGTCTGTCGGCGCTGGAGCGAGTCTCCACCCTCAAGGGGTTTCGGGAATTTATCATTGGTCTGACCTCCTTTATCAAACAACAGGAAATCGGCGGTCTCTTTACCTCCACCACCCCCACCCTCCTCGGCGGCTCCTCCATCACCGAGGCCCATATTTCCACCATCACCGACTCCATCATTCTCCTGCGTTACGTGGAAATGTACGGGGAAATGCGTCGGGGCATTACCGTTTTGAAGATGCGCGGCTCTATGCACGACAAGGATATTCGGGAATTTTCCATCGATAACCGGGGGATGCACATCGGGAAGCCGTTCCGCAACGTCACTGGGATTTTAGCCGGCGCTCCCATGTACACGACTCAATCGGAAGTGGATCGCCTCAGCGGTCTGTTTGAGGAGAGTTAAGCTGACGCCGTTTCCCAAGTGAAGCGGGTCTTTCAGGCGGGAGTCAGAAAACGGCTACAATGGGGGCTAGCCTAGTTATCGAGCCGTTATCGAACGCCATTATGGGGAGAAAACCGATGGGAGTGGAAACCGTCGCGGAAGAGAAAAAAGAGAGTAAGAAATCGAAAAAAGCCGGCGCGGGTTGGTCCATCGAAGAGAGCGAAGACCTCTACCGTATTCAGGGCTGGGGCGCGCCCTATTTTGCCATCAACGCGGCCGGTCATATTACCGTTTCCCCCCAGGGCGACCGGGGCGGCTCCTTAGATCTTTACGAACTGGTGGAAGCTCTACGGAAACGCAAGTTAGATTTGCCCTTGCTGATTCGCTTTTCCGATATTTTGGCGGATCGTTTGGAGCGCCTAAATAGTTGCTTCGCCCGGGCCATGGCTCGCTATAAATACCCCGGCGTTTATCAGGGCGTCTATCCCATCAAGTGCAATCAACAGCGCCACATCGTGGAAACCCTAGCTCAGCGGGGCAAACCCTTCCAGTTTGGGTTAGAGGCGGGGTCGAAACCGGAGTTGATGATCGCCTTAGCCACCCTGCCGCCCCAACTGGAGCAAAACGACAAAGCCACCAAAAGTTTAATTATCTGCAATGGCTATAAAGACCGGGATTATTTGGAAACCGCGCTGTTGGCTAAGCGTTTGGGACACCGGGCCATTATTGTCATCGACCAACTGCGGGAGTTGGAATGGGTGCTCCACATTAGCCAACAGTTGAATATTAAACCCCTGCTGGGGGTGCGGGCCCAATTGAGCGTTAAAGACGGGGAAAATCAACGGTCTGTTCAGGGGGAACGGACTAAGTTCGGCTTGACGGCGCCGGAAATCGTGACTTTGTTACAGCGCCTAGAAGCGGCGGAACGGTTGGATTGTCTGCGTTTGCTTCATTTTCACTTGGGCACGCAGATTTCCAATATTACTATCATTAAAGACGCCATGCGGGAAGCGAGCCAACTCTACGTCCAGTTGGCCCGTTGGGGCGCCAAGATGCGCTACTTGAATGTGGGAGGGGGCCTCGCAGTGGACTACGACGGCTCCAATACCAATTTCCCCGCTTCCAAAAATTACAACATGCAGAACTACGCCAATGATATTGTGGCGGCCATTCAGGAGGCCTGCGAGCAGGGCGGGGTGGAAGCGCCCACTTTGATTAGCGAAAGCGGTCGGGCCGTAGCCGCCCATCAGTCGGTTTTAGTCTTCGATGTTCTGGGGTCAAACGAGGCTTTAGGCGCGGCTCAGGAAAAACCCGCCAAGGACGCCCACGCTATTGTCCAAAATTTGTGGGAAATTAGCCAATCCTTAAAGAGCAACACTTACCAGGAAGCGTACCATGACGCCATTCAACTCAAACAGGAAGCCATTAGTCTCTTTAACTTTGGTTATCTGACCCTGACGGAGCGGGCCCAGGTGGAGCGGCTCTATTGGGACTGTTGCCAGAAAATTCTCGATATCGCCCGCCAACAGGAGTACGCGCCGGAGGATTTTGAAGAGTTGGAAAAGATGATGACCGCTATTTATTACGTCAATCTTTCCGTCTTTCAGTCGGCGCCGGAATCCTGGTCTTTGGAGCAACTTTTCCCGATTATGCCCATCCATCGCCTTCAGGAACAGCCCCAACACCGGGCTATTTTGGCCGATCTGACCTGCGATAGCGACGGCAAGATCGACCGCTTTATCGACCTCCGGGACGTGAAACCCTACCTGGAAGTCCACGACTTCCGACCGGCGCCGCGGGGTAAAGTCGCGAAGAAAAAAGAAACTTCATCCCCTGTTCCCTATTATCTCGGTATGTTTTTAGTCGGCGCCTATCAGGAAATCATGGGTAATCTCCATAATTTATTTGGAGATATCAACGTGGTTCATATCGCCATGACCCCTAAGGGCTACCAGATTGAGTCCATTGTTAAAGGCGACACCATGACGGAGGTTTTAAGCTATGTACAGTACGACGCCGAAGACCTCTTAGAACGGATGCGGCGCTATACGGAACGGGCGTTAGTTCAGGGACAAATTTCTCTTGAAGAAAGCCAGCGCCTCTTGACGGACTATGAAAAAAGCCTACGGCGCTATACCTATCTAGTGGACGAGGGAATTTAAGGCGGCGAATGTCGCTGAGGGTATCGTCGGGCTTGAGGGTCTCTTTTCGGTGGGCGGATTAATCAAATTCGACGCGATCCTGCGCGACATCAAGAAATGCTACTCCTAGCCCAAGTTGCGAGAGCCAAAGGGCGCATTAGCCTCCAAAGTTAATACGCCAGACACTGGCCGCGATTTTAGCCAACTGTCTTTGTCGAGACTCAATCTTTGCTTCGTCCCAAATGTCGTAATGTTCAGCTATAGCGCGGGTAATCTGGAAGTCGCTTTGGGCGTAAACCGCTCTTTTCGCAGGATAATCCCCATTGCCGATCTCTCGGTTACGGGCGGTTTCCAGCGGCGTCATATTGCCAAGACGGTAAATTAAGCGGTCCTGTTTCCCTTCGTCAATATCCGACCAAGCCGCCGATGGATTTTCGGGCAGAATATGCTCCAAATTATAGGCGACGCTTTCAAAGTCGAAAGCTTGACCCGATCTGTGTTTCTCGATGGTAAATAAAATATAACGAACGACTTTTTTATTACGACTGTTGGCGGTGCGAAATTCTTTTTCCGTAAAGGCGTTTTTAAACTGTCCATCGTCGGGATAGACGGCTTCCAGCGCCGTCAAAACGGGTTGATCCGAGCCGTAGGTTCCGTTGGAAACCTTAACTGCAACATCGTTATAGAGGCGCTCTTGGTCATGGGTTTGTAGGTTACAAATCACGTTGTAGCGAAAGGAGATGACGGCGACAGCCTCAATAACGCGGGTAAAAGCGTCTCGATCCGAGTTAAAAAATTGCTCATGACAAGCGAGAAGCATGGCTAAGGGTTGACGCACGCTAAACATGAGAAGTTGTTGAAGGGCTTGTTTTTCTTGGCTATTCCAAAGGGGAGCAAGGGGGTCTCGGAGGGCGGCGTAAACCTCGGCAAGTTGGTCAAGACTCCGCACTAAACTAAAGGCTTGTTCTCGACTGACGACTTGTCGTCGAATGGTTTTAAACAGGTCGGACTTGCGAGCTAATTTGTGACGACTATTCCAAAAGACTCGCAGAAATTCGGGAAAACTTTCGCTCCCCAGCAACCCGACAATACGCTCCCAACGCTCTTCCAGCGCCCGAGTTTCGGTTTCGTGGGTTTCCGGGGCGCTAATTAAGGAGAATAAATAATTTTTCAGCAGATCGGTGGCGGAAAGACGCACACCTCTGGCGTTGAGGGTCTCAAAGACTTTGAAGGCGTTGAGTTCGTCGGTGACGGTAATAACGGTGAAAAAGAGTTTATCGACTAGGGCATCAATAAAAGCGGCAAAGTTTTGACCGCTGTTGGGTTGATTGCCGACTCGAGTTTTGAGCCGGTCTTTGAACCAAAGAAAGGCTTTTCTGAGTTGATGTTCGGAGGCGTTGAGACCTCGTTGCGGCAGGTGTTCTAGGGGGATTAAATAGGTCTGATAAAAGCGGTCGTTATGGCGATTGAGTCGCAGTTTGGATTGGGCGATGAGGCTAACGGGATCGAGGTAGCCGATGTAACTGTTTTGAAGTTGTTCCTGACGGCGCCGGTTGTTGTCCGCGTCTAGCCCGGCGCTGATCAGATCTTTGAGGTGGCTGAGGCCGGCCAAGATCATAATGCTCAAGGTCGCGAGGCGCTGTTGACCGTCAATAATATCGAAGTGTTTGTTATCGGAAGACTGGAGAACGAGATAACCCAGATAGTGAGCCGGTTCGCTGTCGGCTTCAAAGAGGGCGACGATGTCTTGCCAGAGGTCGTCCCATTCGTCGTCGCCCCAGGAGTAGTCCCGCTGGAAGGGAGGAACGCGGTAGGCGAGACCGTTGGCCAGCAGTTGGCGCAAGGTGGCGTTAGTCGTGTTGAAGTTCATGGTCGCCACAGATCGTAGAGGGTGATGCGGGTTCCAGAAATTGTTAGCTGGCGCTCTGAGGGGTCTAGGTCTATGGTAGAGGGCTTTGAGGGGAATAGGGGAGACAGGGGGGAATGGGAGGAGGGGGAGGAATGGGGGGCATTGGCAAAGCGCAATGGGTCAAAACCTTGTTCTGGCTTGTGTCACGGCGCCGACTAAATTTAAACAATATTTTTAAACTACTTTAACCCGGGGGGTACAAATAGTATATTAAAACGCTTGCGCAGAAAAAAAACTGTGGCACTATCCCGGAAGACTACTCTACAATCCTCTTCTCTGGAGATGTACTAAAATGTTTAACAAATACTTAGAGGCTGGGATCGGCCTTGCGGCTTCCCTAGCTTTGACCACTCTCGGCGCTGGCGGCGCTGAAGCGGCTAACTTAATTGATAATGGCGGATTTGAAACTGGTTCTTTTTCTAGCTGGAGTACCACTGGAAATCTAGAAGTTGTGGACACTGCAATTTTTGGTGGTAACGGATCTTTTAGTGCTAATTTTAATGGCGGAAATGAGATTTCCGATGGTATCTTATCCCAATCTTTTACCACTGTTTCAGGGCAAAGCTATCAGCTTCAGTTTATTTATGGAACTTTTTCCACCCAGTTTCCAGGGACTTCGCAAAGTATTTTTGTCGAACTCGATGGTCTGGGCGGCAATGGTTCTCTGTTAAGTACTTCTTTGAGTGATTTAGGAAGTGATCCAACTACATTCAATACTTTTCAATTTGATTTTATCGCAGATAGCGCAACAACTACGTTGCGTCTTAGTGACGATCCTGCTAACCCGACAACTTCCGTTGACTTTATTGTGGATGACATTTCGGTTATTTCTACCACGACCCCTATTCCTGAACCCCTAACCCTCCTCGGCGCCAGCGCCGCTATCGCCTTCGGCGCCGGGTTTAAGCGCCGGAGATCAAGTAACAGTTAACAGATATCAGTTAACAGTGATCAGTTAACACATTTTATTTGGGGAGGGTGATTCGGTCATCTTCCCCGATTTTGTCAGAACGGCGCAACGGCAACACGCTAATGAGCTAAGCAAGACTTTGAGAGATTTCTTGGTAAGAAAATTCTTGTAAGCAGGCATTACGCTTAGCGTGCTCGATGG
>JAYKIZ010000116.1:0-3890 GCA_035285965.1 Cyanobacteriota bacterium
ATAAAAGGGCAGTTGCGCTAAAGAGTAAAGGCGCTCTGAGGAAATTAGGGGCGGTAAAGAGGTCAGTAAATAATGCTTCGCCTGAAGACGGCGCCGGTTTACTTCAAAAGTTAATGGTTTCTCCTCAGTAAAGCGCCCCTCTCCCCAAATCAGGTCAATTCCCTCCAGCGCTAACCGTTGCAGGGGTTCTAGGGGAGAAGCGCCGAGGCCGGAACTCAGGTCTTGAAAGCGCCGATGGAGTTCCGTTAAAGACCGGTGGGGATAATCTAACTGAAGAGATAGGGGTTTAAACTTCAGCCATTGGCGCCAGAGTTCTCCATAGCTCTGAGGATTGAGGGTGGGGGACGGGGGAAAACCTTGGGTAACCAGGGCGACCCGTCGGGGGGGAAAGGCTAAGGCCTGACGGGCGGCCGCGACGCCCTCCGGGCCGGCGCCGATAATCGCCAAATCGTACATTACTTTTACTTTAACGGCGCTCTAGCTCGGGAACTTCTTCACTGTTTTCCAACAGGGGCGAATGGAGGACGTAGGGCAGACAGGCGCCCTCTAGACCCTTTTGAATCCGGTGGGGCGTTTCCCCAAAGATGATAAATAAGGGACACAACTCTTCGGCGCCTTCGCTAAACATGTGTTTTTCCTGGGGCGGCATCACCCATTCATAGTCCCGATCGAGGTAAATTTGGCACTGCCGCCAGCGCCGGAGAAGGTCGGAAAAGTCTTCTTCCGGGCGATGGATAAAGATCAAAATTTCGGCGCCGAGTTTAATTTGCCACTCGGGATCGCACATAATCAGCGCCAAATCGCAGGGGAGGGCGATGGCTTCGGCTAAATTGCGGCTGGATTCGGCGGCGCTGGGGGGACGCACCCGCACAATGGGCAGGGGAATGGTGACGATGCTCTGCTCGGGGCGCCGGAGGCTGGGAATTTTTTCCAGGTAGGGACGGTGGAGCTTGAGGAGGGCGATGGCGCCGTCTCGGTTGCAATATTCGGCCAGGCGTTTTTCGTAGTCGGATTGTTTAACAGACATTACTCATGTCCTAGGCGGGAGCGGTTTTTCCAAAAAAGGGACGACTCCTCAATTTTAATCTTGATCTAGCGGCCTGAGATGGCTAAAGAGACTAGCGCCGCAGTCTCGCCAGACTGAACCCCGCTCTCTCTAAGGAATTCACTATAATTAGAGCCAGGTATTAGCGCCCTTCAAGATAGGCCAAGCCCCCAGTTTCCTTTGGCTGAAGATTTCCCCGTAACCTCAAACCCATGACCCTCGCCCAAACCCGCCTGACCCTTGGGGACTTTCTGGCCCGCCCCGAGATTGACGACTCCCCCGCCTGGGAATTTTTGAACGGCGTCCCCACCCAAAAGCCCATGCCCAAACTGCCCCACAGTCGTTTGCAACTGCGATTAGCCCAAGCGATTGAATCGTTAGCTCAGCCCCTCGGCGCTATTTACGCCTTTCCCGAATTACGTTGCACCTTTTCTAATCGTTCTCTCGTGCTCGATATTGCGATTTTGCGGCGAGAAAAGATTCCTCTGACTCCAGAGGGGGAAATGGAGAATACGGCGATTAATCAAGCGCCGGATTGGGTGATTGAAATTTTGTCGCCCCAGCAAAGCGCAGTCAAAATGTTAAATAAGATTACTCTTTGTCTAGAACAGGGTTGCGCTCTTGGCTGGCTAATCAACCCGGAGGAGAAAAGTATCGTCGTTTATTTTCCGGATCGGCCGCCCCAAATTTTCAGCGCCGTCGATGGGGAGATTGGCCGGGGGGACGATCCGTTGACGGTTCTTCCCGGCTTAGATCTGACTCTAACGGCGACTCGGATTTTTAGCTGGCTAAAGATTGACCTCTAAAGGTCTATGATTCCCGGCGGATTAAAGCGATTTGACCGCTGAACATAGGGGCGAGGTCGCCTGATTTAAACAGTTCCCAAATTTTTTTGAACTAAAGAAGACACGTCGATTAATTTAAACGGTTTAGTGAGATAGTCCGTAGCGCCGGCGGCTAAAATCCGCTCTCCCTCTAAATCTAAGTTCGTTCCGCCTAGGACGATGATGGGGAGCGTCTCCAATCCCTCTAGCTTTCGTAAGCCCTTGATAATCGCCAAACCCTCCTTCGCCGGCGCCGAAATGCCCAAAATAATGAGATCGGGCTTTTTACTCTGAGCCAGACGAAGGGTTTCTTCCTGGCGCTCAACTTTAAGGAGGCGATAGCCCTTTTCCTCTAGATAATTGCCCAGGGATTCCAGACTGCCTGAATGGGAATCCGAGAGCAGAAGACTCGGTTGGCGCGGCGCTGGCAAGGGCCCGGCGCTGAGAGAAGGAAGAGTTGCCCATTCCGCTTGCGTTACCTGCTCGTCCCCCCAGGGCAACAGTAAACTAAAAGAACTACCAACGCCGACTTCGCTTTCTAGGGTTACCTGACCGTCGTGGAGATCGATAATCCGTTTCACCAAGGCTAAACCTAATCCCGTGCCTTCGTACTTGCGATTCAGGGCGCTGTCGATTTGGCGGAAGGGCTGAAAAAGTTGTTTTTGATTTTCCGGGGCGATACCAATGCCCGTATCGGCCACGGTGAGTCGTAAAAACTGGGGATCTTCGGCCAACTGCGCCGAGAGGGTGACCCGGCCGCCCTCCGGGGTAAATTTAACGGCGTTCGTGAGCAAATTGATCAGCGCCTGACGAATCCGACGCTCGTCCACTAGCAAACAGGGAAGCGCCGGCGCGTACTGGGCGGAGAGTTGAATCCGTTTGCGAAAGGCCTGTTGTTTGACAAAGACGAGACTAGATTCGCACAAGGGCGCCGGGGCGACGGGGTTAATCTCTAGGGTCATCTGCCCGGCTTCGATTTTGGCCAGATCCAAAATTTCATTGATCAGCGCCAAAAGATGTTGACCGCTCTGCTCAACGGTCTGGAGAGAGCGGGATTGGCGTTCGTTGAGAGGCCCGTAAACCCCCTCGTTCAGGGTTTGGATATTGACCAGAATGGCGTTGAGGGGCGTGCGTAACTCGTGGCTCATGTTGGCCAAAAATTCGTCCTTGAGGCGGGTCGCCTTTAGTAATTGCTCGTTGCTAGCTTCCAGTTGCGCCTCGTATTCCTTGCGTTCCGTCACATCCCGGGCCGCGGCGTAGATGAGGTCGTCCACCGGCGCCGCCCGCCATTCCAACCAACGATAGGAGCCGTCTCGACAACGGTAACGATTTGTGAGATTGGCTAAAATCTGGCCGTCCGCCAAATTCGCCAGCGCCGCCTGACTGGATTCCCGGTCGTCAGGGTGTAGGAAGTCGGGAAAGTTCCGTCCCTCTAATTCTGCTAAGGGATAACCCAGGGTTTGCTCCCATTCCTGATTGAGACGAATGAAAACGCCTTCGGCGCTGGCGATACACAGGAGATCGAGGGAAACGGAGAAAAAACGGTCTAACTCTTCGGTTTTTTGGACTAATTGCGTCTGGGTCTCCCGGCGCCGGCGCTCGATGCGGTAACCTTCGATTAAATTGCTACAGGTGACGAGAAAGGGCTGGAGATAATCCAGAATCGCCTGGTCATAACCCCCCGGACGGTTAGCGATGCCCACCATGCCTAACAGGGTGTCGCCCTGAAAAAAGGGCAAGCCCAAAAAGGCGTTCAGGGGCGGATGACCCTCGGGAATTCCCCCCCGGCGGGGATCGGTTTGGGGATTGTTGGCAATGACGGGTTTGCCCGTCAAAATCACCGCCCCAAAGAGGGTATCCATATTGGTAAACTCCATTCCCTTTTCGTAGTTCTCTTCGTAGAACTTTTGAGTAATTTCATCCCAGGCTATATTAGTAATACTGTGGGTTTTGAGGTAGGGAACCCCCCGAATTTTCATAAACCCTTCCTCAATTTCGGCGGCGCCGTCTTCCCGAAAGAG
>JAYKIZ010000117.1:0-9041 GCA_035285965.1 Cyanobacteriota bacterium
GGGACGCTTCCACGGCCCAAATTCCCCCGGAAGTCCTCCGCTGGACGGAAACCAGCCTGCAAAGCGCCGCGGCTCAACAGGCCAAACTAAAGATCGCTATCGGGCATCTGCCCCTCTACGCCGTGGCGAAGGGTCGGGACAGCGCCGGGAATTACCTCAATAACGCCGACGCCCTCCGGCGCTTGTTGGAAACTTATCAAGTTCACACTTACGTTAGCGGTCATCACCACGCCTATTATCCCGGAGCTAAGGGTAATTTAGAACTGCTCCACGCTGGGGCGCTGGGGGGCGGCCCCCGTCAACTCCTCCAAAGCGCCGTACCGCCCCGGAAAACTTTAACTCTATTGGACATTGATTTTAATCCGTTGCAGATTCGAGACACAACTTATGATCTAAAAACCCTCAAGCCCGTTGATATTACGGCGCTTCCCGCCCAAATTATGGCGCCGAACGGGACGGTGACCCGCCGGGATCTCTGGAGAAAAAATTAACAAAGCTGGCTCTCCGGGGAGCTTGCGGAAGGGGAGCATCTCAACTTTGCAACTAGTACGACTTAAACCTTGACCCTCACCCTAAATCCCTCTCGCTCTTTGGGAGAGGGACTTTGACTCCCCTTCAGTCCCGGAACCCTTATGGGTAAAGACTTTTGGCGGAGGGCAACTTACAATCCAGATGTGACCGCTATACTAAAATGTTCCACGAGATTGAGGAATGCCTATCTCTTAAAAGAAGAGTTTCGTCAAATTTATGAAATTCACCAAGCACCTGAATCGGCTAAAGAACGTTTAGAAGCATGGTTAGCAAAAGCATCAAAAATTTACAGCGATATTATTACTACTGTCAAAAACCATCTTGATGGGATTTATAACTACTTCTACGACCGTACAACTAATGGGAAAATGGAGAGAATTAATAACAAAATTAAGGTGACTAAACGTCAAGCTTATGGCTTCACTAACTTTGAGCACCTAGAGACGAGAATCTTCCTTGCCTTCTCTCATTAGTTTTGCTTATAAGCCTCATTCCCGGAGATCCCGTTTTTTTTGCCATGATTTTGCTCTATTTATCTCCCGCAAAGAGTCTAAATAGCCCGTAACCCGCTAAGCCCACTACGGCGCCTACCGGGGCCATAGTTACGCCTACCAGAGATGTGTTAGCGCGAATAACTCCCCCCTTTGGGAGCTACGGTGTACACACAACTGCCAAAATCCCCCCTAACCCCCCTTGCAAAGGGGGATTTAGGAGGATAAAGCCCAAAACTGAGTCTTTACCCAAGATCTGTGTACACCGTAGCCTTTAGAACAGAGAAACTCTCCAAACAGCCTCCTGGGAGCGCTAAGATTAGAGCTGAAGTTTTTTCTCTCGTTAGGCCTCATCACCCAATGACTCGTCCCAAGGTTTTTTGCCTCGGTTTTCAAAAAACAGGAACCTCATCTATGCGGGAAGCTCTGAAATTTCTAGGCTATCGTGTGGGTGGCTATGCTTCCTTCCGGGAATACCATAATCGTTCTGACTTAACCCTAGCCGAGTTAAGAGAAAAAGTTTTAGAAGTGGCAGATCAATTTGATGCTTTTCAGGATAGTCCATGGCCTATTTTCTATAAAGAACTAGACGAAAAATACCCTAACAGTAAGTTTATCTTGGTTATCCGCCAGCCAGAAGATTGGATCAGAAGCGCCGTTGATGACTTTGAAGTCTATGACAATGCTATTCATCAAGTCATCTATGGCGTGGGCCATCCGAAAGGTCATGAGGAGATCTGGATAGAGCGATATAAACGCCACAATCGAGAAGTTCAGGAGTACTTTCAGGATCGTCATCAGGATCTTCTTGTACTCAATCTAAATCAAGGGGAAGTCACTTGGCAGAATGTGTGTGCCTTTTTAGGGCATGAAGTTCCTGATATTTCCTGGCCTCATGTCAACACTAAACAGAGCAAGAAACGATTAATGTTTAAACAACGTTTACTAAATCGTCTAAATATAGCTAACTGGTTCAAAAGCTAAAAGAGTGTTTCATCGTTGGGACAAGCTCCCATAGCTTTTCGAGTTAACTTTAGGACTGCGTTAGCGATAGTATAACGCTTCAAAATCCGGCGTAGGGATGTGTTTGCGCAAACAACTCCCCCTCTTGGGAGGGGGCTGGGGGGTGGGTTCTAAACCTGAGAGCTAACCCACCCCTGACCCCTCCAAGGAGGGGAACCGGAAACTTCGGAAAAGACTATTTTTTCCCGGCTTGAATGCACTGCTCCACTAGGGGCATCACGGTTTCCACGTCCTTCCAGCCGAGGATTTCCGTGACCTTTTTCTCCAGATTTTTATAGGTGCGGAAAAATTCGGCGATCTCTTCCAGGCGATGGCCGGCGATGTCGTTTAAAGATTTGACATAGGCGTAGCGGGGGTCTTTATCGGGAACGCAGAGGATTTTTTCGTCCCGGTCGCCGCCGTCGATCATTTCCAACATACCGATGGGGCGGGCCGTAATCACACAACCGGGGAAGGTGGGCTGATCCATGATCACCATGCCGTCCAGGGGATCGCCGTCGTCCGCCAGGGTATTGGGCACAAAGCCGTAGTCGTAGGGATACTGGACGGAGGCATAGAGCACCCGATCCAGGGCAAAGGCGTTGAGGTCTTTGTCAAATTCGTACTTATTCTTACTGCCCGCGGGAATTTCCACGAGGACGTTAATTAAACCGGGTTTGGGTTGGGCGGGGATGCGGGTTAAATCCACGGGGGTTAGTCTCCGTATAGGGGGTAAATCCGGCGCCGGAAAGCGCCAAGGGCATTTTACAGGGTGGGGGGACGGGTCTAAGCCCCCTTAACCTCCCAATTCTGGGGAGAACCGAGGTTAGGCAATGACGAAGTTGACCAATTTTCCGGGCACGACGATCACTTTCTTGATCTCCTTACCCTGGAGATGTTTCTGGGCCAACTCCGAGGCCTGGGCCAGCGCCTGCAACTCCTCTTTACTAGCTTGGGCCGGCGCCGGAATGGTGCCCTTGGTTTTCCCGAGAACCTGAATCACCAGGTTAATTTCCTCCACCGTCAGCGTCGCGGGGTCATGGAGAGGCCAGGGTTGCTGGTGAATAGAGTCCCGGCGCCCTAATTTCTCCCACAGTTCCTCGCTGATGTGGGGCGCGAAGGGCGCCAGCAGTTTTAAGAGGGTTTCCATTCCTTCCCGATAGACCGGGGACTGGGGACAATCCGCGGCGCCGAGGGCGTTGCTGAGTTTCATCAATTCGGAGATGGCGGTGTTGAATTGGTAATCCCCTTCTAAATCCTCGGCGATTTCCTTAATGGCGGTGTGAATGACCCGGCGTAGGTCTTTTTCTGCTTTGGTTAAGGTTACTGGGGGGTTAACGGTAGGATTGGCTTCCGCGTACTCCGACACTAGGCGCCAAACTCGGTTTAAAAAGCGAAACTGCCCTTCCACATCGGCGTCGTCCCACTCCAGATCCTTTTCCGGCGGCGCTTTAAAAAGAATGAACATCCGGGCCGTGTCGGCGCCGTATTTCCCTAACACCGTCTGGGGATCAATGCCGTTGTATTTAGACTTCGACATTTTTTCGTAGAAAACCTGGAGGGGTTCTCCGGTTTCGGGATCTTTCGGGGCGCTGGGGTCGAGGCGGAGTTCGCCGGTTTGGGGATCTTTGGCGACCACGTATTTGCCGGTTTTGGGGTTTTTGTAGGTTAAACCCTGCACCATGCCCTGGGTCAGCAGTTTTTGAAACGGTTCCCCGACCTGAATTAACCCCCGGTCCTGCAACACCTTGGTAAAAAAGCGGGAATAGAGCAGGTGGAGAATGGCGTGCTCAATCCCCCCCACATACTGATCCACCGGCGCCCAATGGTTAACCAGTTCCGAGTCAAAGGGGCGCTCTTGATTTTGGGCGTCGGGGTAGCGCAGGAAATACCAGGAGGAATCAATGAAGGTGTCCATGGTGTCAGTTTCCCGCTGGGCCGGTTCGCCGCACTGGGGACAGGGGACATTAACCCAGTTTGTTAATTTCGCCAGGGGAGAGGGGCCCCGGCCGCTAAATTCCACCTCTTTCGGCAATTCCACCGGCAGATCTGTAGTAGGAACCGGCACAGCGCCGCAGTGGGGACAATGAATCACGGGGATAGGACACCCCCAATAACGTTGCCGGGAAATGAGCCAATCCCGGAGGCGATACTGGACCCGGGCCCGGCCGTAGTCCATTTCTTCGGCGTAGGCGACGATGGCGGCTTTGGCTTTGGTGGAGATCATGCCGTTAAAGCGCCCAGAATTCACCAAGGTTCCCGCTTCCGTATAGGCCTGAAGCAGACAAATATCGCTATTGTCGGCGTCGTCCGGCAGAATCACCACTTTCACGGGCAAGTTATTTTCCCGAGCGAATTTAAAGTCCCGGACATCGTGGGCCGGCACCCCCATCACGGCGCCGGTGCCGTATTCGTAGAGAACGTAATCGGCGATCAAAATGGGAATGTCTTCGCCGTTAAAGGGATTAAGGGCCACGCCGCCGGTGAAAACGCCCCGCTTGGGTTTATCCTCCGCTACGCGCTCCTGTTCGCTCTCCCGGCTGACTGCTTCGATAAAGGCTTCCACTTCGGCCTGCCGCTCCGGGGTCGTCACTTTTAAGGTCAAGGGATGTTCCGGCGCTAACACCGCGTAGGTGACGCCGTAAACCGTGTCCGGGCGGGTGGTAAAGACCGGGATCGTGGCGCTCCCGTCCGCCAGAGGAAATTCCAAATAAGCGCCGACGGATTTGCCAATCCAATTGGCCTGCATTAATTTCACCCGCTCCGGCCAGCCCGTCAAGGTTTCCAAATCCGCCAGTAACCGCTCCGCGTAGTCGGTGATTTTCAAAAACCACTGCCGCAATAACTTCCGCTCCACCAGCGCCCCGGAGCGCCAGGAGCGCCCCTCGCTATCCACCTGCTCGTTGGCCAGCACCGTCTGGTCAACGGGGTCCCAATTCACCGTCGCTTCCTTTTGGTAAGCCAAACCGGCGCTGAAAAATTCTAAAAAAAGCCACTGGGTCCAGCGGTAATAATCCGGGGAACAGGTGGTCACCTCCCGCTCCCAATCTAGGGATAAACCCAACTGCTGGAGTTGGCGCCGCATTTGCTCAATATTTTGGTAGGTCCACTCCGCCGGAGGAACGCCCCGCTCAATGGCCGCGTTTTCCGCCGGTAGCCCAAAGGCGTCCCAGCCCATGGGGTGGAGAACGTCGTACCCTTGCATCCGTTTAACTCGGGCGATGACGTCGGTGATAGCGTAGTTGCGCACGTGGCCCATATGCAGATTCCCGGAGGGATAGGGAAACATGGAGAGGGCGTAAAACTTGGGTTTAACGCCGGGAGTCGGCGTCCGGTCTAAACCGGCTTCCGCCCAACGGCGCTGCCACTTGGGTTCAATTTCGACTGCGTTGTAGGAATCTGCCACGGCGCTTACTGGGGTTCGGGGTAGCGGTTAAGAGAAGGGTCTCTCGTCTTCGTTTAAAACCGGATTTTAAGACCTTCGTCTCCTCCGGCTCCTAGAATTATGCCATCCTCCCGTCTGGATCTGGCTTGGCCTATGACTGCTTTTGCGACCCCTCATCCGCCGACCTCTCCCTACCGAGTGGGGGGAAGCCTCAGCGCCGACCATGCCTGCTACGTCGAGCGCCGGGCGGATGGGGAATTACAAACGGCGCTGGCGGAGGGGGACTTTTGCTATGTCTTTAACTGTCGGCAAATGGGCAAGTCCAGTCTGCGGGTGCGGGCCCTAGAGCGCCTGAAAAGGGAGGGTCATCTCTGCGCCACGGTGGATATCACTAGCCTCGGGAATGAGAGCGATCCCCATAAATGGTACAATGGCTTTATCAGTCAACTTTTTCTGGGTTTTGGTTTAGTCGGACGGTGGAACCTTAAGGCTTGGTTACGAGAGCGAGACCACCTTTCCCCGGCTCAAAAATTGGGGGAGTTTTTAGAGGAAGTTTTACAGATTCATTTTCCTGAAAAAAAGATCTATATTTTCATCGATGAAATTGACAAAGTCCTGAGTTTACCCTTTAGTCTCGATGATTTTTTTGCCTATATCCGTTACTGCTATAACCAACGGGCGGAGCGCCGGGAATTTAACCGCCTCACCTTTGCCCTCTTTGGGGTGGCGGCGCCGACGGATCTGATTCAAGATAAAACCCAGACTCCCTTTAATATCGGCGTCGGCATTGAATTAACGGGCTTTACCCTCGGGGAAATCGCGCCCTTAGCGCCGGGGTTAGATCCGATTGCCGAAGCTCCCCTTCAGGTTTTAGAGGCTATCTTAAGCTGGACGGGGGGACAACCCTTTTTAACCCAAAAACTCTGCGATTTAGTCTTAAAACAAAACGCGCGGATCGGCGCCGGTCAGGAAACAGAAGCCGTTAATCTCGTCGTCGAAAAACACCTTTTAACCCATTGGGAAAGTCAGGATGAGCCGATTCATTTCCGAACCCTCCGAGACCGCCTCTTTCGGAATCCGCACCAAACCCCCCGACTCTTGGCGCTTTATCAAGACATTTTGGAGGTGGGAGGCGTCGACCTCAAGGACAGCCCCGAGGAAACAGAATTGCGCCTTACCGGTTTAGCGGTCAAAGACAATGGTCAACTGCGGGTCTATAACCGTCTCTACCGAGAAATTTTCAGCGCCGATTGGGCCCGTCAGGAATTAGCTAAACTGCGGCCCTACGGAGAATCCTTTTTAGCGTGGCAAGCGTCCGGCTATCAAGACGAGTCTCGCTTGTTGCGGGGTCAGGCGCTTCAAGAGGCCTTAGTTTGGGCCCAGGGCAAAACCCTCAGCCCCCAAGATTATCAATATCTCAACGCCAGCCAGAGTCTAGAGCAACGGGCGACGGCACAAGCCAACCAAATCTTAAAGCGAGCCAACCAACGGGCCCGGCGCTTGATGGCCGTCGGTCTTGGGGTTCTAACCCTCTCCCTCCTCGGCTCCGCCGTCGCCCTGCGCCAAGCCTACCTCGCCAGTCAACGGCAAGTTCTCGCCCAACGGGGCGCCCAGATCCAGCGCCGGGGGGAAAGCGGCGCTCGCTTATTTGAGACGGAGCAACTGTTCGGGTTAATCGCGGCCCTGCAAGGAGGTCAGGAACTCCAAACCCTGGTCGCGCCCCAAACGCCTCTAGAGGATTACCCAGCGACCAGTCCTCTGCTGGCCTTACAGAAAATTTTGGGAGAAATTCGGGAAAAAAATAGCCTCGGCGCTCACCGGGAGGGCGTCGCCAGCGCGGCCTTTAGTCCCGACGGTCAGATTCTCGCTACGGGATCGCGGGATCAAACGATTAAACTGTGGACAAATCGGGGGCAACTTTTACAAACCTTAAGGGGCCATGACGGCGCCGTTTATCGAGTCGCGTTCAGCCCCGACGGTCAAACCCTAGCCAGCGCCGGTCAGGACGGGACGATTAAACTGTGGAGCCGGGAGGGAGGGCTGTTAAAAACCCTAACGGGCCACGACGGCTCGGTCTATGGCCTCAGTTTCAGCCCCGACGGAAACATCTTAGCCTCCAGCGGTCGGGACAAAACCGCCCGTCTTTGGAGTCGAGACGGTTCCCCCTTGCAAGTTCTCTCCGGCCACCGGCGCTCCGCGGACGACGTTAAATTTAGCCCCGACGGCCAAACTCTAGCCACCGTTAGCCGGGACGGCCAAATTCGCCTCTGGAATCGGGACGGGCGTCTGCTGAATCAGTTTGGGGTCGACAATACGGCGCTCTTCAGCCTCAGTTTCAGCTCCGACGGTCAACGCCTCGCCGCGGGGGGCGACGACGGGCTGGTTCGAGTCTGGAGCCGGTCGGGGACGTTATTGCAAACCCTGCGGGGGCATTTGCCCCAGGAATTTGTCACAGCGGTTCTCTTTGACCCGCCAACAGGGGACTTATTTTCCGCGGCCAGCGATGGGGTCATTCTTCGTTGGAGCGCCGGGGGAGAGTTGTTAGAGCGATTACAGGGTCACCGGGAAGCGGTTTTTTCCCTCGCCTTAGGCGGTTCCCGACTGGCCTCCGCTTCGGAGGAAGGGGTTGTGAAACTTTGGGACATCGGCGCTAAACCCCAACAGGGTCGTTGGTTAACGCAGAATCGGGGGCAACGTCTGAGCGGCGGCGCTTTTCTGGGGGAAGAGAGTGTCTTACTCGCTCAGGAAAATCAAGCTTTAGCCCTCGTTAACGCCTCCGGTCAATTACAACGAGCCTTTCCCCCGGAAACCCAAGGCTTAACCCATCTCCGGATCAGCGCCGACGGTCGCTTAATCGCCGGTTTGGCGGGTAATACTCTTCAGGTCTGGACAAGAGAAGGCAAACTGCAATCCGAGGGGGAAATTCCCGGGCCCCGTCTCTACGACCTGCAATTTAGTCCCGACGGTCGCGCTATCGGTTTGAGCAATCGGAGCGGCGAGATTCAAGTGTGGGACTGGGTCACAGATCAGATGTCAGTTAGCAAATATCAGTTATCGGATCAACGGAATCCCCAATCCCCAACTCCCATTAGAACCCTAGCCTTCCATCCCCGTAAAAACCTGCTAGCTGGAGGGGACGGCGCCGGACAAATGAGTCTCTGGAATTCCGACGGAACTCTGTTATGGCAAATTCCGGCCCATCGCGATTGGGTGGAGCAGGTTCGCTTTAGCCCCCAGGGCGACCGACTTTATAGCAGTGGTCGGGACGGGCGCCTCCTAGTTTGGTCTCTGGAGGGAGAGTTAATTCAAACCTTTGCCCAGGAATCCCAAGGACTGCCCCTTTTGGCTTTGAGTCAGGACGGGAACTGGTTAGTCGGCGCTTTGGCGGACGGGGGTCTGCGGTTGTGGGACAAGGAGGGAACCCTTTGGGGGGAATGGCTCGGCGTCGGGGAGAGTTTACTGGCCCTAGATTTCAGCGCCGATGGTCGAGAGATTTGGACATTAACGGCGACGGGGAAATTCCAGTCCTGGCGGCGCCAGACGGCCTTTGAGTTATTGGGGGATTTAAACCGCCAGGGGTGCGACTGGTTGCAGGAGTATTTAGAGGCTAACCCTCCCCGCCGGCGCTTTCT
>JAYKIZ010000118.1:0-26021 GCA_035285965.1 Cyanobacteriota bacterium
TATCTCTCGTCTTTCATCGGAATCTAAAAAACCTTTTGACCCTTGATACTTTAACCTCAACCCCTCTACCCCTTCCATAGCAAAGCACACCTTCCATCCTCATGATGATCTCCCCAACCCCCCTTGGAAAGCTACGGTGTACACATAACTCAAATAATTTCTGAAATTCTATCAAGAACCCCTCCCTAGCCCTCCCCTTGGCAAGGGGAGAGAACAAAGATTTCCGGTTCTCCCCCTTGGCAAGGGGGAGTTAGAGGGGGTTTTGACACCTGTGTATACACGGTAGCCTTGGAAAGGGGAGGGCTAAATGAAGTCTGTTCATGATTCATTAAAATTTGCTATGTAACTTCTATAAATTTGGCTTTTAGGGCCCGCTCTGAGCGGGTCTTCTGCCAAAATGTGTACGCGGGATAGCTTTAAGTGAGGAAGTTAAAGTACAGTTTTCAGCGTAGATTGAGGTTTATCTATACAAACGTTAGGAAAACGTGGCCAGCTATATTGATCAACAGAGCAAGCACCTGCGGCAGGAACTTATTTCCGGCGCTATTACCCTCCACAATTACCCCCGTTTTTTACAGGAACTCCGGCGGGATAACGGCGAAGTCTTTGACCTGGCGGCGGTGGATATTCTCCGGGAGCGGGGCGTCTATCAAACGTCTTCTAACCGAGTCTCTAAAGTTTGTTTTAATTGCTCATAGTTTAATTTGCCCAGCGCCGAGCGCCGGAGGGAATCCATCGCTATCCACTCTTTGGGGCGTTTATAGGGCGCAAGATTCTGTTTGATAGAGGCCTTCAGCGCCGCTAAAGGATCGGTTCCTGGGCAGGGAACATAGACCGCCACGACCTTTTCTCCCCAATGGGGATCGGGAAGTCCCAGAACCGCCGCGTCTTCAACCCAACCTGTTTGCAAAATAACTTCCTCCACTTCCTGAGGATAGACCTTTTCGCCGCCGGTAATAATACAGCGCCCCCGGCGCCCCAGAATATGCAGTTTATTTTCCTCGTCGAAGTACCCCAGGTCGTCCGTAATCTTCTTGTTTTGAGCGCCGAGAAGATGGGGATAATAACCCTGAAATAAAGAGCGTCCGCCAATTTCCACAACGCCCGTCTCCCCCGGAGAGGGCCAATCCTGGGTTTCCTGCCGGAGATTGACCCAGAGATGGGGTAGAACTTCGGCTCCCTGGGTTCCCCGCAGAAAGCCCTCCGGTCTCACCGCCGCCACGGTTCCCCCGGTTTCCGTCATACCGTAGGTCGGCGCGAGGTTAAGCCTTAACTCCCTAGCTTGAGTTAACAAACTGGGCCAGGCGGGGCCGCCGCCTAAAAGAATGGTTTTAAACTGGGCCAACCACTGGGGATGATGGTTCAGTAAAAATTGCAGTTGGGTGGGCACCAAGGAAAGAAACCAATCCCCATAATCCCCCTGGGGCGGATTTTTCTTTAACTCAGGATAGGAATAGAGTTTCAATGCGCCGTCGCTGAGCCAAGCCCGCAAGACTTGCATCAGACCGCCAATGTGGTAGAGGGGTAGGACACAAAAATTAGGCAGGGGGTCGTCCCCCCAAAACGCCCGAAACCCATCTACCGCGGCCAGCAAACTCTCTAAAGTATGAAGCGCCAGTTTTATCTGCCCTGAACTGCCCCCAGTAGGAATTAAGATCTGCCCCGGCCCTAGCTCAAACTGGGGGCCAAGCCAAGGAAAACAAGACTCGGGAACAGCCCCAAACCAGCGACGCGGGCGAATCAAGCGCCGCAGATCCGCCCATTCCCCCTCCCCCCACTGGGGATTCGCCAAGACGACAGAACCTTCGGCGCTCAGGACGGCGACGAAGGCCGCTAGAAAGAGATGGGGATCGGTCTCCGCGATCAGAACCAAAGACCCCGCCTGAGTAGGCAGTCGGCGCCGGTAGTCCGCCAGGTAAGCGGCGAAAAGCTCCCGGTTAAATCCCCGCAAATTGCCTAGGGCGAGCCAACCGTTAAAGTGAGAGAACATGGCAACTAATTATATTCCAGTAGGGACCAATAACGGTTGCCTTCGTCAAAACGGGCTAAGACCTGAGTTTTGCCGGGTTTAATTAGACTGGTTCCCGTAAAATAATCCCCGTTCCGGTCCAGCTCCGTCCATTCCTGGGTCTCTTGATTCAGCACCATCACCTGTCTAGCGCCCTTAACCTGAAGTTGGAAATAGGCGGAGTGATAGAGGGGCAAAGTTTGGGTCAGAGGTTGTTGGAGATAAGCCTGTTTTTCGTTAAAAGTGCCGAAGGTCTCGGGAAAGGGCGTTCCGGCTTGGCTAGCCGTTACATCAAGGATCAGCGCCTGTTGGTAAAGCTCTTCCTGGGGGCGCTTGCTAAAGAGAATTAACTGAAAGTTTCCCGCCGCCGGCGCCGCGATTTGCAGAGAGACCTGGGTTCCCCGGCGCTGGAGCAGAATGTATTCGGATGGAAGTTCTTCTCCGTCTGGGGTTCTGAGTTGAGCCGAGAGTTGGACGGTTTCCGGCGCTGAAATTGACAGAGCGCCGTTGCCCGTTAAGTTAAGACGGGAAGCCACGGTAGGGGTTAACGCCAAGCGGTCTTGGAAAAAGCGGGGGCTGACCTGGGGCAGAGCGTCGAAGGCGGCGCGGTCATAGAGAGTCGGTAAGAGTTGCCACTGGCTCTCCCGCGGAAAATGAGTGTAGATAAATTGTTGCGGCGCCGTCGCAAAATAGTAGGGGGAATAGCGCCGTTGGAATTGGTCGTTATTGACGCTCCCCGCCCCCCAAGTCACGTCTAGTAAATGCCAACCGGAGCCGATTTTAACGGCGTTCCAGGCGTGGTTCACCTCCGGGTCGTCGCCGACAAGGCTAGAGCCGCCCCGGCCGTAACCCTCCACAATCACGGCTTCAATTCCTAATTCTTGGGCTAACTCCTGATAAAGGTAGGCGTAACCGGAACAAATTGTTTCTTGATTCCGCAGAGTCGTTTCCGGGCGTAGATCTCGACCGGTTTTCCGCTCCGCCAGCGCCACGTCGTAGCCAATATGTTGACCGATCCAGCTATAGATTAAACGCGCCTTTTCCCCTTCCGTCTGGGCGTGGGGCCGGAGTAGATTCGCCAACTCTTCCACCGAGTCCCCCGCGTAAACCAGTTCTGAGGCGAGCCGGTCTAACTCCAGTCCCCTAGCGGAGTCCAGCGCCGCGGTCGCTCCAGGCGTCGGGTTGGCCACCCGTTTGGTGAGGATAACGGAAGACGGCGCCGGCAGTTTGTCCCAATCGCCCTGGGAAACCGCCTGGAGAACCGCTGGCAAAGCCGAAGGATCGAAAGCGGAAGGACGGGCCGTGAAAAAAGCTACCGTTCCGAGAAGAGCGACACAGCTCCAGGCTCCCCAGGGAATTTTCCGGCGCCGGCGGGGCAAAGGAGCGGAGCGAAAGGGGGGACGGCGCCGGCGGCGCTCTTGGTATTCTCTTTCCGTGGTCATTGTGTGGGGGAGGACAGCGGGACGAACTTCCCGACGGTTAACCCGAGCAGTCCGTCCTTTTAGTTTACTGGAAACCTAAGACGCTTTCGGACCCAGACCCGCTTGGGGCGCGTAGACCGCCCGGTCTCCCAGTTCCTCTTCAATCCGTAGCAGTCGGTTGTATTTAGCGACCCGCTCGGAGCGGCAGAGGGAGCCAGTTTTAATTTGTCCCGCCCGGGTGGCCACCGCCAGGTCGGCGATGGTGGTGTCTTCCGTTTCGCCGGAGCGGTGGGAAATGACGGAGCGATAGCCGGAGCGAGTCGCTAAGGAGATGGTGTCTAGGGTTTCGCTGAGGGAGCCGATTTGGTTCAGTTTGATCAAAATGGCGTTGGCGACGCCGAGATCGATGGATTTTTGCAGGCGAATGGGATTGGTCACCAGCAAATCATCCCCCACCAGTTGGGTCTGAGCGCCGAGTTTTTGAGTCATGGTCACCCAGTTGTCCCAGTCGTCTTCCTGAAGGCCGTCTTCAATGGAAACAATGGGATATTGGCTCACCAGTTGGGCTTGGTAGTCGATAAAGTCTTGAGCGGAATGGAGACCGCCGTCGTAACGGTATTGCCCCCCCTCAAAAAATTCGCTCGACGCGATGTCCATGGCCAAAGCAATTTCAGCGCCGGGTTTGTAGCCCGCCTTTTCAATGGCTTCCAGGAGAATATCCAGCGCCTGTTGGTTGGATTGCAGGTTGGGCGCGTAGCCCCCTTCGTCTCCCACCCCGCCGGAGAGCAGTTTGCGCTCCTTCAGCACTTTGCCCAGCACGGCGAAGACCTCGGCGCCCCAGCGGAGACCCTCTTTAAAACTGGGGGCGCCGACGGGCATAATCATGAATTCCTGAAAATCCACATTGTTGTCGGCGTGGGCGCCGCCGTTGATCACATTCATCATCGGCGCCGGTAGGACGTTAGCCAAGGGACCGCCGAGGTAGCGGTAGAGGGGAATTTCTAATTCCGCCGCCGCGGCCTTAGCCGTCGCCAAGGAGACCGCCAGGATAGCGTTGGCGCCTAACTCTTTCTTATTGGCCGTGCCGTCCCGGTCGATCATGGCTTGATCCACCGCCAACTGGTCAAAGGCGTCGAGGCCAATTACAACGGGCGCAATCTTTTCCGTCACATTGCGCACCGCCTTGGCCACCCCCTTGCCGCCGTAGCGTTGGGGATCGTCGTCCCGCAACTCGTGGGCTTCAAAGCTCCCGGTGGAAGCGCCGCTGGGAACCTGGGCGATACCGCAGGCGCCGGTCTCAAGACGGACTTCGGCTTCAATAGTGGGACGACCCCGGGAATCGAGAATTTCCCGGGCGATAACGGCTTCAATCTCGGCAGGAACTTTAGTTAACATGGCTGGACAGCGCTCCCAAAGCTGGAGGGTGAATTCGCTGTTCATTGTAGGCTAATCCCGCTGGAGCGCCCGCCTGAATTTGGACGGGGGATTACGCGTTAACGATGACAGGCGCAGGATATCTAAGGCGCAATCCAATATTTCCGGTTCCTCTCCCAAGAGGAGGAGTTTAGACCTCAGTTTTCCCGAAAGCTTTACCATAGACAAAATTTCCCTCTGTTTTTTCGCCCATGGCCGACCCCCCTAACTTCCTCAGCGCCGCAGAATCGGAGGCCGTCGAGCGGGCCGCCCTCGACCGGTCGGAAAAATTCCTCGCTCGTTTGACCCTTTCTTCTTGGCGTCTATTAGCTTTGATTGCCGAGGATCGACAAAAAACGATTCAGGAGCTAACCCCGGAGGAGATCATCGCTTGGTTTGAAATCGAGGCCCAACTGAAACGGGAGCGACCGGAAGAGGCTCGCTTAGGCTGGTAGCGCCGAGACGACGGCCCCCTTCTATTGAAGACCCGGGGCTTTCTTGCTTTCAGCCCTCCCCAAGAGCTTATATTGAAATCTGATCGACCCCTTGTTTGACTGGTATGACCCAACCCAACCCCATAGAAAACCAAGCTAAAGCCCGCCAACTCCTCGGCATGAAAGGGGCGGCTCCAGGGGAAACCTCCCTTTGGAAAATTCGCCTGCAATTGATGAAGCCCATCACCTGGATTCCCTTGATTTGGGGCGTGGTCTGCGGGGCGGCCTCTTCCGGGGGCTATGTTTGGTCCCCGGAAGACTTCCTCAAGGCGCTCACGTGTATGCTCCTCTCCGGGCCCCTGATGACGGGCTATACCCAGACCTTAAACGATTTTTACGACCGGGAGATCGACGCCATCAACGAACCCTATCGGCCGATTCCCTCCGGCGCGATTTCTATCCCTCAAGTGGTCGCGCAGATTATCCTTCTGCTTCTGGGCGGTATCGCTGTGGCCTACGCCTTAGACCAGTGGGCTGGCCATGAGTTTCCTATGCTGACAGCGCTCACTCTCGGCGGCGCTTTTATCGCCTACATTTATTCGGCGCCGCCTTTGAAATTGAAACAAAACGGTTGGTTGGGCAACTACGCCCTCGGCGCAAGTTATATCGCCCTGCCCTGGTGGGCCGGCCACGCTCTGTTTGGGACGCTGAACTGGACGATTGTGGTTTTGACCTTAATTTATAGCCTGGCGGGTCTGGGGATCGCGGTAGTGAACGACTTCAAAAGCGTGGAGGGCGACCGTCAGTTGGGGCTTAAGTCTCTACCGGTCATGTTCGGCGTCATGAGCGCCGCTTGGATCTGCGTGGTCATGATCGATGTCTTTCAGGCGGGAGTAGCGGGTTACTTAATCTGGATTAACCAGAAAATTTACGCCACCTTGGTTTTGCTACTCATCATTCCCCAAATCACCTTCCAGGACATGTACTTTCTCCGCAATCCCCTCGAAAACGACGTCAAATACCAAGCCAGCGCCCAACCCTTTCTGGTTCTGGGGATGTTGGTCACAGGTCTAGCGTTGGGCCACGCCGGGGTTTGACGAATATGGGGCTATCAGGGGAACTGGGTTCAAAGTTCCCCTTAGCGCCGTTATTGCTTGCTATTGGCCTTTTTTTTCTTAAAGGCGGCGCCGAGTCCAATGGCCGCGCCGGCGCCGAGCAGGGTTAAGGGTTCCGGGACGGCGAAGGTTGACTGGGTGAAGGTTAACTGAGTGTCAAATAAATTTCCCGGCGCTTCTTCAGAGCCGTTAAAAGAACCTAAGAAAAAGTTATTAATATCAACATTAAGCGTAAGAGCGCCGCTCCAAGTCACGGTATCTCCGTTGCCAATTAATAAATTACCTAGAGGCGCGATGGTCCAGTCGTCGTTATTGGTGCCGGGAACACTGCTATCCCGGTCAATCAGCACGCCGGTAATGGCTTGGGTTCCGCCGGTGGAGGTGGTGACGCTGGCGGTGGAAGCGGGGTCGGTGAAGATAACGTTATCGATATCGGTAATCACATAATCCCCAATTTCTTTCCATTGAGTGCTATCGGTGTCGGCGATATTAGTGCTGACAAACTCACCCAATGCGCCAGCGGTGGCGGTTCCCGAAAAGGTCCAAGTGGTGAAGCCGCTACCGGGAATCCCCAACACATCGACCATCAGCGCCGCCTGAGCCGACTGAATGACGCCTCCTAGAAGGCCGAGCGTTAACGTAGCCGGAGCGATCACTCGGGAGGCAACGCCAAGAACTAATTTATTCATAAACTCAAAATTTCCCTAATTACTGAAGGTGCTGAGAGATCAGCATATCAAAAAAACTCCGGCGCTAAGAAACCGCAGAAACGCTGTCAATCAACAACGCCGGGGTCAGACAGGAGCCTTGCCAGCAGCGCTCTTCCGTCAGGGTTAAATCTTGACTCAAGAGTTCGTAAATATTGCCCGCAATCATCGTGTCCTTGACCCGACCCCGGATTTCGCCCCCCTCTACCAGAAAACCCAAATCCACATTCACGGAAAAATCTCCCGACAGGTCGGAGCCGCCCCCCAGCAGTTGATCGACGATTAACCCCCGCTCCATTCGAGAAACAAGACCCTCAAAGGACTCGACGCCGGGACTTATCAATAAATTCACCAACCCCGGCGCTGGGTATTGCCCCAAACCGCCCCGAAAGCCGTTGCCCGTGGGAGTTTGGCCGAGATCTTGGGCGGTGGTCAGGTCGTGGTAAAAGCTCTGAATTTCGCCCTGGTTAATCAAAGTTAGGATTTGGGTGGGGGAACCTTCGTCGTCAAAGGGGCAATCGTAGGGCGCCTGGCGGGGATCTTGACTCAGATTCAGGCTCGGATTGACGACGGACTGGCCGAGCTTCCGGCTCCAGGGAGAAGCGCCTTCCCGGATTTGCTTGCCGTTCAGCGCCGCAGAGACGGTATCCCAGAATAAACCGGCGCCGCCGGGGGTGAAGAGAACGGGATATTTGCCCCCAGGGATAGAGGCGACGTTTTGGGCCCAAGCTAGGCGTTGAAGCAGGGTCGTTAAAATGGCTGAGAAATCTACCCCTTCCCGCCGAACTTCGCCGTCGTAGATCCCCAGGAAATCCTCTCCTCGAATCCATTCCGCCCCGAGATAATAGCTAACCGACGTGTCTTCGATTTGACAATCCAGCCCTTGGCTATTCAGCAACCGGGTGGTTTCCGTCTCGCAACTCAACTCGCCGCTACAGAGGACTTCCGGGTAACGCTCCCGGATCTGGGCGATGGCGCTTTTCCCGGCTTCAATCAGGGTTTCGACAGAAACGGGTTTCCCCAAGGGGGGATAACTTTGACGGCGGGGCGGCGCCAATAGGGGTTCCTGGGGCGGGTTCAGCGCCGAGAGGGCTAGCGCTTTCTCAACTAAAAGTTCCGGCGCCACCGGACCGTAGGCCACCGCTAAGCCGGGGGAGCCGTTTTTCCAAACCCGTAGCGCCACCCCCGCGGACTGGGCGCTTTCCAGTTGTTTGAGGCGGTTGCTTTCAAAAAAGACCGGCCGGGACTGGGCGGAGCTGTAATAGACCTCCGCTAGGTCGGCGCCGTTACGTTTCGCCTGATCGAGTAAAGCTTCTAAATTCACAGGCATTAGAGGTTAGGGTTGGCTGTAGCGCCGGTAGGTGCCGGGGGGAAGGTCGGCGCCGTTTTGGCTCCGCAGATCCGTCAATAGCTCCCGGAGGTGGTTTTCATCGGCCTGATAGACCTCGGCGCAAAACTCGCAGGTGGCTTCGGCGCCGTTATCCTGTTGGATCATATCTTCTAGTTCCGCTTCTCCCAAGAGTTTCAGCGCCCCCAAGACCCGCTCAAAGGAGCACCGGCAGTCAAAGCGGAGGAGTTGACTTTCCGGGAAAATCTCTAACCCCAGATCCCCTAGGAGTTGCGTAAAAATGTCCGTCAGAGACAATCCTTGTCGGAGCAGGGGGGTAAAGCCCTGGAGCTGAGCGACGCGGGACTCTAGGGTTGTTACCAGCGCCTCGTCCCGGGCCGCCTTGGGCAGAATTTGCAACAGAAGACCCCCCGCCGCCGCGACCCCTGTTTTATCCACAAAGACCCCCAAAAGGAGCGCCGAAGGGGTTTGCTCTGAATGAGCGAGGTAGTGGGTAATATCGTCGCCAATTTCCCCGGACACTAATTCTACGGTGCTGGAATAGGGCATGCCGTAGCCAATATCCCGAATCACATAGACGTAGCCCTGATTGCCCACGGCGCCGCCCACGTCCAATTTGCCCTGGGGATTGGGCGGCAGTTCCACCTGGGGATTGCGGACATAACCCCGCGCGGAGCCGTCCCTGCCCGCGTCTACCAACAGACCCCCCAGGGGTCCGTCGCCTTGAATACGGATATTCACTCTCGCTTCCGGGCGCTTCATGCTGGAGGCTAAAAGTAATCCCGCCGCCATAGTTCGTCCCAGCGCCGCCGTGGCCACATAGGAAAGTCGATGCCGCTGGCGGGCCTCTTCGGTCAGTCGGGTGGTAATGACCCCCACCGCCCGAATACCGCCGTCGGCCGCTGTGGCCCTAAGAAGTTGGTCTGCCATGGCTGGAAAAATGTGACTCGGGGAGAAATCCCTTCAGGTTGTTTGCAATTTAAGACAATTTCCCCCTATCCTACACCGAAGACCGAACCCTCCTCTAATCTTAGCCACCGATGAAACGGCGCCGCTTTTCTCTCGGACCCAAGTTTAAAACCTGGCTGTTCCAGAAGGGTTGGCCCTGGTTACTTTTGCCCCTGACGGTGTGGGGAACCCGGGGCGCTTTTCCCTGGACGATGATGGCGCTGACGGCCTTCGCCCTGGCCTATGGCGGCAGAGGTCTGCGGAAACCGCCGGAAACCTAGAGCGCCGAGAGGGCGTCTGGAAAAAGACGAGCGCCGACTCTCAGGGGAAGAGCGCCGCTGGATCGTTCTTAAGGATTCCCGACTTCATGAAAAAACTGCCCCTCTTGGCGCTGACCTCCCTCCTTTTTTCCAGTTTCGCCTCTTCCCTCTGGGCGGGGCCTGTGTTGGAGCGGATCCGGGAAACCGGAGTGATTACCGCCGGCGCTCGTCGGGACGCGGTTCCCTTCGCCTTTGTGGATAGCCAGGGGCGCTGGGTGGGTTACTCCATCGATATGTTGGAGCGGATTCGGCGTCAGGCGGAAAAACAGTTGGGGAAACCGATCCAACTGAAACTGGTGGAAGCGACGCCGGAGGAGCGGTTTAATCTCATTCAAGCCAACAAAATCGACATCGAATGCGCTTCTTCTACCTTCACTTGGGCCCGCACCCAAAAGGTGGATTTTTCCGTCAGTTACTTCGCCGACGGCACCAAAATTCTCACCCGGGCCAATAGCGGGCTAGAGTCCGCCGACTCCCTCAACGGTCGAGCCGTGGGGGTCATCCCCAACTCCACCAACGAAAAGGCCATTAAAGTTCTCCAACCCGGCGCAAATTTAGTCTCGCTTCAAGATCAAGCGGAGGGAGTCGCCAAACTGGAAACCGGAGAAATCGAGGCCTTCGCCGGGGACGGCATTGTGCTGGAAGGCCTGCGGCAAAAGTTGAAGAATCCTCAAGAGTGGGCCATTGTCCCCAATTTTCCCTATCAATACGAGTCCTACGCCTGTTTATTGCCTAAAGACGACTCCGATTGGCGGAATTTAGTCAACTACGCCCTCATTCAGTATATGGAAGGCGTGGTCAGCGACCAGACCGCGGCGGTGGCGGTCTATGAAAAATGGTTTGGGGAGGAGGGTCTAGCGCCTTACCCCAGGGATACCGTCAACGACTATTTCCAGGGCATTGTGGATGGCTTTGAGTGGATTCCCATTATTGACTATTAAGCGGCGAGAACCCCCGGCGCTGTGGGATAATGTCTCCTGGCTTTCCCTGTCTTTGCCCTCTATGACCACCTATTACTACGTCCTCGCCAGTCAAAAATTCCTCCTGGAGGAAGAACCCTTCGCCGAAGTGCTCAAGGAACGAACTCGGGATTATCGCGAGAAGAATAAAGAAATTGATTTTTGGCTAGTCAAACAACCGGCTTTCCTCGATGCGCCGGAATTAGCCGGGGTCAAAGCCAAGGCGCCGGCCCGGAATGTGGCCGTCATTTCCACCCAAAAGTCTTTTATCGTCTGGCTCAAGCTCCGTCTGGAGTATGTTCTTACCGGCGAGTTTACGGCGCCCAGCGCCGGGATTCCCGATCCCCTCGCTTCCCTAGAAGTGACCGCCTAGGATTGTGTCTAAATCTTAATCATTTCTACGGATTTGCCCAGGGGCAAGGTAGCGCGGGTTACAATTCCTTGACATTGCCTTTGTTACCGTGAAGGGCGTTCAGTTATCTGGGAATGGAATCAAGGTGAGTCCCGTTTATCTTTCCATTGTGGAAGCCAACCCCCACCTGCGCTCCCTGTTGGGCTGGCACCTGCAACAGGCGGGGTATCTGGTGCAGCAATGCGCCACCCTCCAACAGGCCCGTCAGGCCTTTCACCAGCGCCAGCCGACCCTGGCGGTCATAGACTCCGACCTGCCGGACGGGGACGGCCTAGAGCTTTGCCGCTGGCTCTACCAACAGCGCCAGTCTTTAATCTTAATTCTCTCGGCTCGTAACTTAGAAAAAGATATCGTGGCGGGCCTCAAGGCCGGCGCCGACGATTACCTGGCCAAGCCCTTCGGGATGCAGGAGTTTATGGCCCGGGTGGAATCCCTCCTACGTCGGGCCCGCAACGCCGCGGCACCGCTCTTGCTGGACTACGGCGATTTGAAAATCGATCTAGTGCAACGGCGGGTGCAGTATTTGGGAGAATCCATTGATTTGACCCCCCAGGAGTTTAGCCTCCTCTACGTTTTGACCCAGGCGGAAGGAAACGCCCTCAGCCGCACGGAGCTATTGCGTCGCGCCTGGCCGGAAGCCATCGACAATCCCCGCACTATCGACACCCACGTTTTATCCCTACGGAAGAAAATCGAGACGGATCCCCGCAAACCGAACCTGATCCAAACCGTCCGCAACGTCGGCTACCGCTTCAGCTCCGAAGCCCTGGAAGACAGCGCCGCGCTCCAGGGACAAAGTAACGGTCGGCGCTTGTCGGCGCTCTCCTAAGCTTTTATGGTGGGGAGAGTCTTTTGTCCCCTTTGCCATGACCGCCGCCCTCCCCGTTGAAGAGCCGGATTTATTCGACTATTACTATAATCCCCCCGGTAGCGCCCCCGGCACCCTAGGGATCGAATCGGACGCCTACCCCACGGAAATCACCCTCTTCGATTACGGGCCCGAGCATTTTAGTCGGTGCGAGCGACCGCTGTTTGAGGATTGTTTAGCCCAGGTCACCTGTGAAAATTCGGTGACCTGGGTGGACGCCCAGGGTCTAGGAGATCAGGCCCTATTAGCAGAATTGGGTCGGGCCTTCGGCTTGCCGGCGCTGATTCTGGAGGATATGGTCAACGTACCCCAGCGCCCCAAGTTGGAATATCACCCCCACTTTGTCCTGATCACCACCCAGATTGTCATGGCCCGCCCCAAAAAAGGGTTTTGGACGGAGCAAATTAGTTTTGTCTTGGGGAAAAACTATCTGCTCACTCTGCAAGAAGAACCTACCCGGGATCCCTTTGAACCCATTCGCCAGCGCCTAGCCCAAAATGTCGGCGCGATTCGTTCCCAGGGCGCGGATTATCTCTGCTACGCCCTGATCGACGCCATTATCGACAACTATTTCCCCGTTCTGGAAACCTACGGCGACCGTTTGGAAGATTTAGAAGACGAAGCCATCGAGCGACCCGCCGAAGCGACCCTCCAAGGCATTTACCGTTTGCGGCGGGAACTGCTGGCGCTCCGGCGCAATATCTGGCCCCAGCGGGAGGTGTTTAACGCCCTGATTCGGGACAAGAGCGATTTTATTACGCCGGAGGTCTTGAATTACCTGCGGGACTGCTACGACCACACCATCCAAATCATCGACGTTATTGAAACTTACCGGGAGTTGGGGTCGAGCTTAACGGACGTTTACCTTTCGGTGATGAGCCACAAACTCAACGAAGTGATGAAAGTGCTCACCATTATTTCCACTGTCTTTATTCCCTTGACCTTCATCGCCGGGATCTACGGCATGAACTTCAACCCCGAAGCGTCCCCCTACAATATGCCGGAGTTAAACTGGTATTGGGGCTACTTTATTTGCCTAGGGGTAATGATTGTTCTTACCCTCTTTCAACTTTACGTTTTCTGGCGCCGGGGTTGGTTCCATCGCAATAAAATCTTGGCGCGGCGTCCTACCGACCCTTAAGCGCCCGTTGGAAGTTTTTGCGGTAGCTGGGGTTAACGATCAACAGCGCCGGCCAGCCCAGGGAGAGGACTAAACGGGTGGGGAGTTGACGGCTGAAATTGGTATTGTGGTAGCCCGACCAAAAGCGCCAGATCCCGCCCAGGTAAATGATAACCGCGCCGAAAATGAGGAAATTCATAAAGGATTCACCAAAAAAACGTAATCCTGAACCGGAACATTGCCGAGGATGTGCTCCTGCAAAACGCGCTCAATCACCCCCGGACTACAACTATGATACCAAACCCCATCGGGATAAACGACCAGAATCGGCCCCTGTTGGCAAACTCGCAGACAGTTGGCCTTGGTGCGAAAGACGCAGTCCGGGCGGGCCTCGGTGGGTTGATCCAGTCCTAATTCCTTTAACCGGCGCTTGAGGTACTCCCATGACTCTAAACTTTCCGCCTTGGGGCAACAGAGGGGTTTGCTCTGGTCACAACAGAGAAACAAATGTCGCCGAATTTGAGAGAGACCGAGGGCTTGGCTCCGCTCCCTTAAAACTTGCCCTTGATCCATACGGTTTGTAGTTCTTGGTTTAATTTGGGTTTCCACCCGTCGTGCCAGTCTAACCAAGCGGAGGTTAACAGAGACTTTTGGGCCTCCGGGGTGAGGGTGTCCGAGCCGTTGGGCACAAAAGCCACTGTCCAGAGGCAACGGGAGTCGGCGAAATCCGTCCCCAGCGCCAGCCAGCCGAGAACCGAGGGAACCGTCCAGCCCTTGGCGTAGCGATTGCGCACCGATTGGGCCTGGCTGACAGTGCTATCGCCCTTGGCGTTCAAACAAGCGGTGAGATAAATTTTGTTCTCCGCTTCAAAAAAAGCATAGTAACCCCGTTTGGGATCTTTTTTGATTTCTGGCAAGATTGAGGCGGGGGGAACAATCTTATGGACAATGAGACCGTAGCTGACGTTAAAGCCTACTTTGGGATAGTAGCGGGCCTGAATCGTCAAATTTTGGTCGCCCTTTTTATATTGATATTCTTGACCGTAAAGTTGATTTTTAGCGCCGGGTTCTAGAGGGACGCTTTTGACCTGCTCCCAGCCGGGGAGCGGCGCTTCCTGGGGATAGTCAAGGGTGGCGACATCTTTTTCCTTATCGGCGGAGGGTTTAAAGAGCGCGTAGCCCGCCTGGGCGACGATGGCGGCCAGGAGGACGATGAAGACGCCAAGGCGAAATTTACTGGGGGCGACGGTGTTTTCCATGGGATATGAATTGAATCAAGGCTAAGACTGGGAAGGGGAAGAGCCGTTATAGTTGCGGACATAGGCCAGCCAACAATACAGACCAAATAAACAGACGGAAACCACAGCAAAGGAGAGACTGCCGTCGGAGCCGTGCCAGTAGTCAAAGCCCGGTTTATCCCCGATGTCCACTAACAGCGCCATGATAATCACCCGAACGGCGTTGACCACAAAACCAATGAGAGCGGCGATCAAAAGGCAAATAATTTTTTGAACATGACTAACGGGGATTAAGAAAAAGAACAACACCGCCACGCAGACCACCAGTAGAATGCTTTCCACCCCGGAGCAAGCGCCGAGAACTTCTACTTTTCCCTTAGAGAGTTCGATATAGACGCCCTCCCGATAGACCTCAAACCCCCCCAGCCAGAGCAAAAAGGTGGCTACCTTGGCAGTGAAGAGGGGCAAGTTAATGGCGTTCAAAAAGGTGGTAATGAGCTTCGCCAACAGGAGCAGGGTCAGGGCCGTAATTTCCCGCCAATACTGCCGCAGATTACGATAACCCGACGCCAAGAGGGCTAGGCTAATCCCTCCCACCAGGGGCAGAAGCCGCAGGCTTAAATCCGTGGGGATCAGATTGCGGGCGAGGATCGAGAGCAGTAAAACGGCGCCGAAAACGGTGGAAAAGGTATCGCTTTTGAAAGATAACTCCCGGCGCCGGTCCCAGAGAAGAGAGGCGACGGTGAGCCACATGAGCAGACTGATGCTAAAGAGGTGTTCTTCCTTGGCCTTATCCAGCAGAAGTAAATGAAGACCCGCTAGGGCAATCCCTAAGCCACCCAGCCAAACGTCAGTTCGCTGTCGGGCTTCTTTCCAATCAATCGTAACCATAGGGGTTTAGGACTCTCTCTTACAAACCGGAGCGGGGGTAATCTTGGGTAGATATTTTAGCTTGCCTAGGCCGAAATGGCTGATCAGAAAAACCAGCCGTAGGAATGGAGACCTTTCCCCAACAAATTCACCCCCAGGTAACAGACCCAAATGACGGCGAAACCACCGGCGGCCAACAGCGCCGGTTTCCGTCCCTGCCAACCCTTGGTAATGCGGGCGTGGAGGTAGGCGGCGAAGACGAGCCAAGTAATCAACGCCCAGGTTTCCTTGGGGTCCCAACTCCAGTAAGACCCCCAGGCTTCGTTGGCCCAGACGGCGCCGGAAATCAGACCGATGGTCAGGAGGGGAAACCCTAAACCGATCACCCGGTAGCTGATGTTATCCAGAGTGTCCGCCAAGCTCAGGCGCTCTGGGGTTAGCGTCAGGGTCTGGGGTTTCTCCAAGACCGCCACGGCGCCGGCGCGGTTACCCGCTGTTTCGGCGCTGAAGCTCAAAGGGGAAGATGGGGGCGCCGAGCGAAAACCGCCCGTCCCCACAGAACTGCCCCGCAATTCCGCGGCCTGTCCCCGGCTGACGATCAAAAAGGCGATGGCCAATAGAGCGCCCACCATCAGCGCCGCGTAGCTGATCATCATGACGCTGACGTGCATCATCAGCCAGTTGGATTTTAGGGCCGGCACCAAGGGAGCGGATTTCTGCATGTCTTCCGGCAAGATAAGAGCCGCGAAGGCGCTGACGCCCAAAACCACCGGCGCGGTGAAAACCCCAACCCAGGGACTACGGCTCATTTGTTCGGCGACAAGATGGGCTGCCGTTAAGCCCCAGGCGAGGAAAAAGAGGGATTCGTAGAGGTTGCTAATAGGGAAATAACCCCCCTCTAACCAGCGGGCCCCCAACAGCGCCGCTAGGGCGAGATTGGCCAGCGCCATGCCTAGGGTTCCTAGTTTCTGGAACAGAGCGCCGGGAAAAACGGCGCCGAGCCAATAGACCAGAAGCGTGAACAAAAGAATTAAAAAAGAAGTGTTATCTAAAAGACCTTCCAGTTGAATTAAATCCATAGATCCAGCGGCAAAGAACTGCTCTCTATGCTAACCCTTTCCTGGAGAGATACTGCTCCCAATCCGTGAGGGGCGCTAGCGTCAATCTCTCTCCGCCCTGAAGACCGGCGCTCTGGGCGAATCCTTTCAGGGTGGACAACAACCCCTGCCCCGGTAGCAGGTAATTGGGTAGCCCCCCCACCGCCAGCGCCGTTAGGGCCACCGGCTCCGGTAGATCCGGTAACGCGGTCAGATTTTGTCGCAAGGAGTCCGCCACCACTTTGGCGCCGCTGAGGGGGGTATCCGGCAAAATGACCACAAACTCGTCGCCCCCGTAGCGGGCGGCCAAATCCCGAGGACGCTTGAGGCTTTGGTGAATTTGCCCGGCTAGGGTTTTTAGGTAGGCGTCTCCGGTTTCGTAATCGTAGCGGTGGTTGATGCGCTGGAAATTTTCCACATCGAGGTAAATCAAAGAAAGCGGCAGTTGTTTTTCTTGAGCCCGGCGCCATTCCTGTAGAAAATATTCCTCAAAATACTGAAAATTGGGAATTTGGGTGAGGCGGTCCAGTTGGGCCAGCAGTTTCAATTGTTGATTGGCGACGGTAATCGCTTGATAGGCGGCCAATTTAGCCTGCACTTCTTGGTTGAGACGGTGTTCGTATTGCTTGTATTGAGTAATATCCGTCGCCGTTGTTACCGTCCCTTGAATCACCCCCTGCCCATGGCGCTCCACCAACACCTGGAGATAGACCCAAGCGGTGCGGCTCGGACTGTTTTGGAACCGCAATTCCCAGGTGAAGGGACAGCCTTCCTCGTGGCAGCGCCGCCATTGGGCTAAAAACGGCGCTCGCTCCTGGGGATGAATGGCCGCGAACCACAGCTCTCCGAGGGCGTCCTCCTCCGGTAGGTTTAAAAGAGCTAGGAAGGCGGGATTGAAATACGCCGCCTGCCCCTGACGGTCGCTACGGAGAATCCCTAGGGGCGCCGCAGGGTCGATATGGTTTTGCTGACTGCGGAGAATTTGCCGGGGCTCTCCCACTAGCAAGCTTTCGTCCAGTTTATCCAGTAATAAGTCGTTAATTTTGGTCAAAATCTGGGTGGTTTCTCCCATAATCTGCCGCAGGTCTTCATTCACCTGTCTAAAACGGCTCCGGGCTTGTTCCTGATAGCGCCGTTGCCCGAGAACCTTTTGGAAAAAATGCTCGATGACGAGGGGATTAAGGTGTGGGTAAAGCAGGATGGCGCTGGCTCCCACTTCCAGCCAAGCTTGGAGACGGGACAGTTGGTTTTCCTGAAGTAAAACCACCACGGGGCGGGGATAGACTTTCTCCACCCAGGCGCGACAATGTTGGGGCGCGTCTTCGATTAAATAGAGGTCGTAGTGCAGTTGGATGCTCTCTAGATTTAAGGCGCTTTGGGGGTCGTTTTTCAACCAATCCAGCTTAAAGGTGGCCAGTTGACACTGGGAGAGGCAGGACAAAATATACTGGTAGTATTTATCGCTACCATTGACTAAAAGGACAGAATAGGAGGGGGCGGTCATCAGTTACCAGTTAACAGCTATCAGTTATCAGGGATTCAGATGGCGGGAAGGTTACCGGCGCCGGTTGTCCTGACGCAGGCGCCACTGTTTACGGAGTTCGTAAACTAGGCGTTTGAGCCGTAAATCGAGGGAAAAACCTCGTTTTGTCCGAATGACCACCGTGCCGGCCACCCGGTCGTGGAGCGCCTGTTGAAAGGTCTCGTCCCCCAGCGCCAAGCCGCAATCCGCCGCCAAGGGGGCTACGAGTAAGAGAGCGGAGACGGCGTTGAGAAAGTTGATATTTAAACCGACCATTGCCAGATAAGCGGCGGCGCCGACAAGGCCTTCCCGTTGACTCAGTTTTAAAACAGTGGGCAAGCGCCGCAACTGTAAATCCATTACTTTTAGATCAAAAGCCCAAGTTCCTAAACTTTGCCCCTGATTAGCCTGAACCGCGACAACCCGGAGGCCCCACCAGAGGGCGAGGAAGACTACAGCCTGAAGAAAGCCCGTCGCCAGGGAGCTAAAAATCCACACGGCCGTAAAATCCAGTAAAAAGGCGTAGGCTCGGCGCTCTAGGGGGGCTTTGGGAAAGGAAGACGGCTCCAGACGACTCATGGGGAAACTCCCTGGGCAGAGGCTTTTTGCTCGTAGGCGCGCCAGGTCAGATCCACGAGTCCGTTGATAATCGCTACCGCCACCGCCGGATTACCTTTACGGCCCGTCACGGTAATCAGAGGAATTTGGGCCGCCTTCAGGCGCTCCTTCAGGGATTGGGCCCGGATAAAAATGGAGGGGGTGGCGACGACTAAACCGGGTTGAACCGCTTGTTTAACCACCAATTCCGTCAGTGTCTCCAGGGCGGCTTGGGAATCGCCGATGACGAAAATTCCCTCGGGATACCGGGCCGCGAGAGTCTGCAACCCCCAAGCCTGGGGACTTCTGCCCCGTTGGGGGCGGGTGATAGCTTGGGTACAGCAATAAACCGGATTGGCGAAGGTGGTCTGGAGGCGGGGGACAATGCCCGCCTGAACCATGGGCGTATCCACAATCAACGTCCCGCGGGAGGCCAGCGCCGCGGCGCCGCGGCTCAGAACCCGGTCGGAAAAATACAGCAGGCGCAGGTAGTCAAAATCGGCGGTGGCGTAAATCACCCGGCGGGCGATTTCATACTGAGCCGGCGCTAGGGTCGGATGGTTCGTCTCCTGGTCGATCAGCGCCAGGCTCTGGGCGTCTATCAGGTGCCAATCCATCGGCGGGGGGGGGGAAAGGGGGTTCTCTCCATTATCCCCCATGGCGCCCCTTTCTTTTCCCGAGGAGCGTGGTAAAGTTGTAGGCTAAAAACTCAGCGGGGAGCGTTGACAATGGGGCGTTGGTTGAGCGTAGGCATTTTGCTGATGGGGTTATGGTTTCTCAACGGAGAAACGGCGCTGGCGGAGGTTCCCGCCGGGATTACCGAGTCCCAACTGCAAGCGGGAGACGCGCTAGCCCAAAAGGCCTTTGCTGCCTCTGAGGCCGGGGACTTTGCCGAAGCGGAGCGGTACTGGAGCCAGCTCATCGCTGATTTTCCCCAAAATCCCGCGGTTTGGAGCAATCGGGGCAACGCCAGGGTCAGTCAAAATAAACTGGACGAGGCCATTGGCGACTTTAACCGGGCCATTGAGCTAGCGCCGGATCAGCCGGATCCCTACCTCAATCGCGGCGCCGCCCTGGAGGGCAAAGGAGAATTTCAAGCCGCCATCGCCGACTATAACCGGGTCTTACAACTGGATCCCCAGGATCCCCTCGCCTACAACAATCGCGGCAACGCTGAAGGCGGTCTGGGGCAATGGGAGCAGGCGCTGACGGATTTCCAAAAATCCATGGAACTGGCGCCCAATTTTGCCTTCGCCCGGGCCAACGCGGCGCTGGCCCGCTACGAGTTGGGGCAAAAGCAACAGGCCATCAAAGAAATGCGGGATTTGGTGCGCAAATATCCCATGTTCCCCGATATGCGGGCCGCCCTCACCGCGGCGCTCTGGGCCGAGGGTCAACAGGGAGAAGCGGAAAGTAACTGGGTGGCCGCCGTGGGTATGGACGGGCGTTACCAAAACCTCGATTGGGTTAAAACCGCCCGGCGCTGGCCCCCCCAGATGGTGGCGGCGCTGGATCAGTTTCTCCATTTGCAATAGACGCCCCACCCGGAAATTTTTGCGAAAATTACGCCCTTACCCCCTAAACTAGCTTTAAATCCTTGGGAAAGTAACGCCATGCTCAAAAAGCTTTCGGTTTCTCTACTTGGTTTACTCTTGGCGCTGACGACGGGCCAAGCGGCTCAGGCGGAGACCGTCCTTGAAAAAGCCGCCCGCACGGGGGAATTAACCCTGGGGGTCAACTTAAACCGAGTCCCCTTTTCCTACGTGAATGATAAAAATGAATTGGTGGGCTATACTCTCGATGTGGCGGAGTTAATTCGCCGGGAGGTCTCTAGCGCCTTAGGGAAAGACATTCAACTCGTCCGAGTCGAAGCGGCGGACGCGACGACGGCTATTCCCAAACTACTGACGGGGGAAATTGACCTGGCCTGCGACACCGCCTTCACTTGGGAGCGCAATCGTTATGTGGATTTCACGGTTAGCTATGGCGTCACCGGTCTACAGTTATTAGCCCAAGGAAATCTGAAATTAGAAACCCCGGCGGATCTAGCGGGTAAAAAAATCGCCGTCGTTCCCAACTCCGTGGCTGAGAAGACCCTCAAAACCGTTCAACCCAAGGTGATGATCGTTCCTGTTCCCAACCTTCAGGACGGCGCCCAGGCGCTGAAGGCGGGCAAAGTGGATGGCGTGGCGGGAGACGGCTTGCTGTTGCGGGGGTTAAAGCTCACCGAAGGACTAGACAGCGCTAAACTCATGCCCGAAAAAGCCTATACCAGTTACGGCATTGGCTGTATGGTCGCCCAGAATAATCCCGCTTTTCTCCGGTTGGCCAATCAAGCTATCGTCCGTCTGGCGGAAGGCTACGTCTTTGGCGATCCGGAACCCACGGCGCTGATCAACCGCTGGTTCGGCCCCCAGGGCGTCATTCCCGTGGAGCCGGAACGCATCCGCTCCTTTTTCAACTTCATCCTCGTCACTCACGAACAAGTCCCTAAACAGTGAACAGTTATCAGTAAGCAGTCAACAAATGACTTCACCACTGATAGCTGGTAACTGGTAGCTGATAACTGAAATCTGACCTATGAAAACTCCCATCGGCTGGACAGCCTTTATCCTTGCCCTTTCCACTCTCGTCGGCGCTGAAACCGTTCAGGCGGCGACCCAAAATTCGGCGCCGGATTTAGAAACCCGCTTATCTCGTTTGGGGGAAACCCTTCGCACGAAAGCCAATCAACTGCCGGACAAAACCTCTAACCCCGGCGATTTGGCCCTAGGCTGGGGCAACGGCGGCGGCGGCGGGCGCGGCTTTGTCAACACCCGGCGCGGCGGCTGGGGCGACGGCAGTGGCGGGCGCGGTTTTGTCAACGTCAATCCCTGGCGCAACGGCTGGGGAGACGGCGGCGGCTTTTGGAATCGTCCTTGGCGCAACGGCGGCGGCTTTGTCAACTGGTAATCAACAGCTATACAGTTAGCAGTGAACAGTTAGCAGTGAACATCTCTGACAACTGATATAGCAGACCTGAATGAGTAGTGAACACAATCCAAGGTTATCCCCCCAACCTCTCGTGGAAAGGGGGGAGCTAACTGAAGTCTGTTCGTGATCCACTTAGGCCCGCTATGGCTGATAACTGGTAACTAGTAACTGATAACTGATAACTGAAATTATGAAAACTCCCCTCGGTTGGACGGCTCTTCTGATTACGCTCTCGACTCTGACCGGCGCCGAAACGGCCCAGGCGGCCCGGCCTCAAGCCGATTTGGAGACGCGCCTAGATCGTCTGGGAACGGTTCTCCGTTCCAAGGCCCAACAATTGCCGACAGACACCGCCGGCGCCGGCGAACTCCTAGCGGGCTGGGCCAACGGCGGCGGCGGTCGCGGCTTTGCCGATACTCGGCGCGGCGGCTGGGGCGACGGCTCCGGCGGTCGGGGTTTTGTTAACGTTAATCCCTGGCGTAACGGCTGGGGCGACGGCGGCGGTTTTGCCAATCGCTCCGGGAGCGGCGGTTTTGTGAATTGGTAGGGCGCCGTTGGCGCCCGGAGCAAAACGTCTAGCCGAATTTAATCATTTCTCGACCCCGCATGAGGGGATGCTCTCCGTTGAGCAATGGCTCCAAGGTGGCGCGGATGCGGGGGGCGTCGGGGGGGCAACCCGGCATAAAAATATCCACGGGGATGACTTCGTGGAGGGGGACGACTTTATCCAGCAGAGGCGGGACAATGCCCGGCTCCTCCGGCAGTTGGGGAGTAACGTCGCCCAATTCTAAATAGGCCCGCCGCAGAACGGGGTCGCTTCCTTTTAGCATATTGCGCATGGCGGGCACATTAGCGGTAACGGCGCAGTCCCCAAAGGAAATGACCACCTTGGTTTTTTCTCGCAACTCCAGCGCCAACTCTAGATTTTCTTCGTTGGCGATAGCGCCTTCCACCAGACAAACGTCCACATTTTCGGGGTATTCCTTGAGGTCGCACCCTACGGGGCTGAAGACGACTTCTACTTTCTGGGCCAGTTCCAACAGCCATTCATCGGTGTCGAGAAAAGACATATGACAACCGGAACAACCCGCCAACCAAACTGTAGCGAAGCGAATTTTAGACATGGGATTTTAGGGGGTAACGAGGACGGAAACGGGGGGCAAGAAGGGCAGTAAATTAACGCCTTGCCAAGCTTGTAAAAATTTGCGAACTACCTAGTCCATTCTTTTTCCTTGCGGGCCGTGGCTAAAAACTCCAACTTGCGACGGTCGCCTTGTTTTTCGGCGGTGGTTTCGCCCTTGTGGAAAATCGCGCCGGTGGGACAGGCGTCGACGCACTTGCCGCAGGAGGTGCAGGCGTCTACCGTTCCCCAGGGTTGATTGAGGCCGGAGATAATCTTACACTCGGCGCCGCGGTAGGCCACGTCCCAAACGTGGGCGCCCTCGATTTCGTCGCAGACCCGCACGCAACGGGTGCAGAGGATACAGCGATTGTGGTCGATGCCGAAGAAAGGATGGGAGAGATCCACCTCCCGTTTGGGAAATTGGTAGGTAAAGCGGCTGTGATCCATGCCGACGCGAATCGCCATATCCTGCAATTCGCAGTTGCCGTTGGCCACGCAGATGGCGCAGACGTGGTTGCCTTCGGAAAAGAGCAACTCCACCGTCAAGCGCCGGTAGTCCTGCAACTTTTGGCTATTGGTGTGGACGACCATTTCCTCGCTCACCGCGGTCACACAGGCGGGCAGAAGTTTATTGATCCCTTCGATTTCCACCACGCAGAGGCGACAGGCCGCAGTGTCCGAGAGGCCGTCCAGGTGGCAGAGGGTGGGAATGGGAACTCCGGCTTCCTTGGCCGCTTGCAGGATGGTCGCGCCCTCCTGTACGGCGATAGCCTGGTCGTCAATGGTTAAAGTCACAACAGACATGATTCTCAAGGACTCCTTAGAGGGGACAGTGGGCGGGGACAAAACCCTGGGGTTAATGAAACGTTTGATCCGCTAACCGACCGCTTTGAGTCGGCGCCTCCTCTAGGGTAGGAAATTTTCCGGCGCTCAACGCAAATTTTCAGGTTAGGGTTTGCTAACCCTTCGGCGTTACGGCCCGGCGCCGGAGAAATCAGAGGTAAAATTTTCCTAAAGCTTTGCGGACGGCCCCATCCCGCTGGCCCAAGCTTCCCTTGCCAGCGAGGAAACGGAATATGACAGAGCATTTAAACCCTAAAGAGCCGGCGGGCGGGGGCTTGCCGGTTTTACAGTATTGGGCGGAAAAGACCCTTTCCCCCCAGGGACTTAAACTATGGCAAGTCCTCAACCACAAAAGCGCCTGTTTAGCCTGCGCCTGGGGAACCGGGGGACAAAAGGGCGGTTTTCGCAACGAAACGGGGGAGCCGTTACAGCGTTGCATGAAAAGCGTGGAGGCGATTACCTCGGAATTAATGCCGGGGCTGGAGAAGGATTTTTTTCGGAGCCATTCCCTTGCGGAATTGCAGTCGCTCACGTCTCTAGAGTGCGACCGTCTGGGACGTCTCAGTTATCCCGTGTTATTAACGGCGGGGAGTTCCCATTACCGGCGCCTCAGTTGGCCAGAGGTTTATGAAATGGCGGCGACCGCGTTTCGTCACCCCCCAGAGAGCGTCGCCTCCTACAGTTCCGGGCGCTCGTCCAATGAAGCGGCCTATCTTCTGCAACTGCTCCTACGGGCTTTGGGGAGTAATAATCTAGCGGATTGTTCCGACCTCTGTCACGCCGCCTCCACGGTGGGGCTGAAACAGGTCTTTGGCTCCGGGACTTCCATGGTGAGCCTAGAGGGCCTCAAAGCGGCGGATTGCGTCGTTCTGATCGGCTCCAACGCGCCGGCAAATCACCCCCGCTTAATGAATGAACTGATTCAACTGCGGGAACGGGGCGGCAAGGTGATTATTATTAATCCCCAAATCGAGGCGGGTCTGGTCAAATTCGCTTCTCCCGCTTTTCCGATTAAATCCCTCCTTCGGGGCGGCTCGGATATTTCCACCCTCTACCTACAACCCATTCCCGGAAGCGATACCGCTCTCTTTATCGGTCTGCAAAAATCCTTACTGGAGCAAAATTTAGTTGACTGGGATTTTCTCAAAAACCATACGGATAACTGGCAAGCGGTGGTGGATTACGCCCGGCAGGCCCATTGGGAGACCTTGACGGCAACCTGCGGCCTATCCCAGGAAGAAATCGAAGCCGCCGCCGCTCTTTTGGGCCACTGCGAGCGAGTGGTTTTCGCCTGGGCAATGGGAGTGACGCAACAGGCCAACGGCGTGGATAATATCCTCAGTATTGCTAATACCGCTTTACTTACAGGAAATGCCGGTAAGAGCGGCGCCGGCACCATGCCCATCCGGGGCCACTCCAACGTCCAAGGCTTTGGCTCCATGGGCGTCACCACCCGCCTCCGTCAAGACATCGCCGAGGCTTTATCGCGCCTGTTGGGAAAACCCTTAAACTTAACCGGCGGCTACGATACCCGGGCGCTGATGGACGCCGCGGAGCGAGGAGACGTTAAAACCCTCTTTTGTTTGGGGGGAAATATTTACGCCGCCAACCCTGATCTACAACAGGCCAAGAGGGCGTTAAGCCAGATTGAAACGATTTTTTATGCGGCCACCAAACCCAATTTGGGACACTTCCACGGTCTAGCCGCCCAAAACACCCTCATTCTGCCGGTTTTTGCCCGCTTTGAAAATCCCCATCGCACCACCGCCGAATCCGGCAATAATTTTGTGCGTTTGAACGAGTCAGGCTCTAGTCATCTCCAGGCGCCGGAGGCGGATTTAATTTCTGAAGTGGAACTCTTGACCGAAATCGCCGTTCGCGTTTTGGGAACCGAGCCGGTCGATTGGCGCCGTTTACAGGACACGGGCTATGTCCGGGAATTAATCGCCCAAACCATTCCCGGTTATGAAAAAATCGCCGAACTAGAAGAGACAAAGGACGAATTCACTATCTCAGGACGGATTTTTACGGCGCCGAAATTTGCCACGCCCAACGGCAAAGCTCAGATGGCCGTCGCTCCGATTCCCCAGTTAACGGCGCCGCAACAGGCGGACTTTACCGACCAGAAAACGCCCCAAGGCATGACCCTAATTTTAGGCACAGGACGCAGTTACGGACAACACAACACCGTTGTGTATCAAGTCGGCGATAAATATCGGGGGATGCCCCACCGTCATTGTTTGCTGGTGAACCCCCAGGACGCTAAACGAGCCGGTTTGCAAGAGCGCCAACGGGTGACGGTGCAAGGAGACGCAGGCAAATTGGAGAATATCGAAATCATTTTTGGCAACCTCCGGGAAGGCGCCGGTTTTATGTTTTACCCCGAAGCGAACGCGTTATTTAAAGCCAAAATCGATCCCCGTTGCGGCACCCCGGCCTATAAACGGGTTCCTGTTTGGGTTTATTAAATCACCGAAGGAATACCCAACCCCCTCCCAAAAGGGGGAGTTAAGAGTTGACCGACAATTTTTAATCTGGATGAGGCTTAACACCCCGGCAGAAAGCGCCGGCGGGGAGGGTTAGCCTCTAAATACTCCTGCAACCAGTCGCACCCCTGGCGGTTTAAATCCCCCAATAACTCAAAGGCCGTCTGGCGCCGCCAGGACTGGAATTTCCCCGTCGCCG
>JAYKIZ010000119.1:0-2787 GCA_035285965.1 Cyanobacteriota bacterium
TGGCGTCGTTGCTCTCCAGAAGGGTCGCTAGGACGTTTTCCATGATCACCACCTCGATTTTGACAGTGGCGGCTAAGTCCGGTTTATCTTTTTTGAAGCGCTCCACCATCTCGTTGATTTGCTTTTCTTCAAAAAAGAAAGGAATGACCTGTTCGTTATTTTGTTGAATGGTTAAATACCCTTGCTCCTTGCCGCCCCGGGCCACGTAGAGGGGCACGCCGCCTTGGTATTCTTTCCCCAACAGGCGCTGGGCCACCTGCACCTGGGACTGTTCCGGCACATAGGCGAATCGGAGGCTATCGGGCTTATTAAGATTGGCGGCGGTAATTTTCATCACCTCCCCCAGGGAAACGGGCTGAACGCTCACTTGACCCGCCACATCCGGTTTTTTTGATTTGAGATCCGCGAAGAACTTTTGGGCGTCCTGTTGGCTAATAAAGACGCCGCTGACTTTTTGATTTTTGTCGTCCACCGCCACTAGGGGCGCTCCCTGCTTATCAGCGATGGTAAAGACCGGAATCCCCTGTAAAAGTTGGACAACCTGGTCGGCGGGTAGAGCCAAGACCTTGAGGGGCGACGCCAAAACCCCCATTAGCGCGCCCGCTAAGCCCAACAGGGTTCCCCGACGGATCACAGAATTCATGCAAACAACCTCAAACAAACAAGTAGTAAGACTTTAGTACGAAAAACAGGAAAAATTTAGCTCCTCACTGGCGGGGAAAACCCAGCGCCGAAGGGAAGGCGCAACAAAACTTGCTCCCCACTCAGGCAGTTTTCCCAGACCCTTCCCTCAGGTAAAAGGTTCCTGACCACTGGGCAAGGGTGTCCCTAGGCTATCACAGACCCCCAAAACCTGGCGGGGGACGGCGCCCCGCCCGAAAGGGAAATTATTGGTATGATGTAGCCCAGACAGCTTAACATTACGATACAAATCACGATGGTTTCTTCCCTTGCTATCCGGGAGCTTCCCCTCTTCCCGCTACCTGAAGTTGTCCTCTTTCCGGGTCGCCCTCTGCCCCTCCACGTCTTTGAATTTCGCTACCGGATGCTGATGAACACAATCCTAGAGGAAGACCGGCGCTTTGGGGTGGTAATGGTGGATCCCGCCACGGGGGAGATTGCCAATGTGGGGTGTTGCGCGGAAGTGCTCAAGGTGCAACGTCTGCCGGACGACCGCATGAAGGTCTTAACCCTGGGGCAACAGCGCTTTCGCATTCTAGAGTACGTGCGGGAAAAACCCTATCGGGTGGGGTTGGTGGAGTGGATCGACGACCAATACACCGGGCAGGATCTTCATCCTCTGGCTCGGGAAGTGGACCGGCTTCTGCAAGATGTGGTGCGTCTCTCGGCTAAATTAACCGACCAGACCCTAGAACTGCCCGACGATCTACCCGCCTTACCAGTGGAACTCTCCTACTGGGTGGCGGGGAATCTCTACGGCGTGGCCAGCGAGCAACAAAGCCTATTGGAATTACAGGACACGGCCCGGCGCCTGCAACGGGAGGCGGAAATTTTAATCTCCACCCGTAATCACCTAGCCGCTCGCACGGCGCTGAAGGACGCCTTAAATTAAAACGAAATAATCAAATAACTCTGTTGGAACTTAGCGCCGGTCACCGCCTGACCCCGGAGTCCGGGGGGGAGATCGATATTGCGGCGCTGGTCTCCGGCTTCAATGGTCACTTCCGGGCCGTATTGGGTTAATTTAACTTGATTCTTTTCAAAGCCCGGTAAAAAGACCTTTACCTGTCGATTTGGCAGATCGATTTCCAAGGGTAACGGCGCCGAAATGGGGGAGAGGACATCCGGTAGCGCCGCAGTGAGGGAGTCCCAGTTATTGCTTTCCAGAATAGGTAACGGGGTTACTGGCAAAGGGTTAAAACGGTCGCCTAAACCGTCTCCCCGACCGCCGGGGGTTTGGAGAACGCCCCGGACGCTAACGCCAGCCTGCTGAGCGCCGCCCCAGTAGTTTTGAGCTAAAGCGATAGACGCGGGATCGTCGCGGGTCACCAGGTAAGCGCCGAAGCGCCGGGGATCGTTAAGGAGAGCCTTACCGTCCCGAATCAAGGCTTCCGGGTTTTGGGGGCTTTGGCTCAAGGAATCTAAATTCCAGTTCACCGTCAACAGGGCCCCGGCGATGGGTTGCAAAAAGGGCGCCACGCTTTGCACCACCTCTGAGCCTTCTAACACTTGGCGAAAGCGCCGCCAATACCAACTGGCGATTTCCGGCGCGCCCAACATGCGTAGGGTCTGAAGATTGCCGGCGCCGTCGTAGAGAATAACGTCGTATTGGCCGCTCTGTTGATATTCCCGCAGGGCGTTGAGGGTCAACGCCTCGTCCATGCCGGGCAAAACGCCTAGCTCCTGGCCGTAGACGTTCTTTAAAGTGGGGGAGCGGAGGTATTGGGCTTCCAGGGATTTAATTTGCTCCCAACCCCGCTCCAGAAGGTGGGTAAAGGAAAGCTGGACGGCCTGAAATTTAGGCTCCACCTCCCTCGGCGTCTCCGTTAACGGCGTATCTAGGAGCAAACCGGCGCTGGAGTCTTGCCCCAACAGAAGAACCCGGCGCCCCGCCTGGGAGAGTTTTTTGCCTAGGGCCACAGCCGTAGTCGTGCGCCCAGAGCCGCCTTTGCCCAAAAAGGTCAGAATCAGAGTCATTAATTCCCCGCCGGGGTAGCTGAATAGAGAGTGAGGAAAACGGAGCTTACTCCGGCTTCAATTCGTCTTCAAAAAACCAAGTGGCGCTCCGGTCGTCGAAGGCCACCACGGCGCCGATACCGCTTCCGT
>JAYKIZ010000120.1:0-5404 GCA_035285965.1 Cyanobacteriota bacterium
GGCGCGTGGAAAAGGACGACTTCGGTTTGGGTCAAAGATTGGACGGCGCTGGGAACTAGGAGCAGAATTAGCCCCAGAGTTACAAACCAACCCCGCCAGCGCCGTAGATTGGGTTGGAGCCAGACGAGGATAAACAAACTGTAAACCAAGACTAATTGCCAGGGCGCCGTTTGGCCTGTGGCCAGCGCCGGCAGATTTTTAAATAAACCCGCTAGCCCAATTAACCCTTGGGCCGGCCAAGCTAAAAGCCAAGTCAAACCGCTACTCAGGGGCGGCGCAATCACCGCCAAAACGGCGCTGACCATCCCCCCTAAACTGAGCAGTTCCACCAGGGGCGTGGCCAGAATATTTAAGGGCAAGGCGGCCCAGAGCAGTTGGCTAAATTGCCCCAGGAGGAGTGGCGTCGTCCAGAGGGTAGCCGCTAGGGGCACGGCGATCATTTCCCCAATTTTGGGGGGTAAGAAATCTAGTTTTTCCTGGAAATAGAGCGTGGAAACTAAAATGCCCCAGGTGGCTAAAAAGCTCAACTGGAAGCCCAAGTCCCCAATCCAGCGGGGTTGAATCAGTAATAAAAGCGTCGCCACCAGGAGCAACGCGCCCAGCGCCCGAATTTTCTGTTGATAGACCGTCGCCGCCACAATCCCCCCCCACATGAGGCTGGCCCGCAGCACGGAAGGTTGCAGTCCCGTTAAACCGAGGTAAAGCAAAATCGTTCCCCAGCCCAAGGCCAGACGCAGGGGAGCAACCAGGGCGGCGCTGAAGCCCAAAACAGAGCCAGCTAGGAGAGAAACCTGATAACCCGACGCGGCAAGCAGGTGACTTAAGCCCACTTGGCCAAAGAGTCGCCGCAGGGGTAGGGGCAGGCTCACCGCTTTTTGCCCTAAAACTATGGAACTGATTAATAACCCCGCCCCGTTCTCAGGCTTTAACCAAGCGCCCTGGACCTCCACAATCCGGCGCCGGAGGTCGGCAAAGACGCAATTTCCCCGGCCAATGACTTCCGCCTCCGTTGCTCTCAAACCGCTGAAAATACCTTGGTTCGCTAAATAAGCCGCAAAATTAAAGCCCCCCGGATTTTTTGGCGCCCTAGGGCGGTAGAGTTCCCCGGTCACCCGGATTTTTTGACAAGCGCCGAGGGAAGACGGCGCCGATTTGAGGGAGAGATAAAGCTGGCCTTGAACAGGGCGAAACTGGGGATCCGGTTGTTTTTGCACCAAATCGACCGCGAGGAAAAAATTGCGCCCGCCCCGGCCGTTATCTTGACCGGGGTTTAATAATTCCCCCGTCACCGTGACGGTTTGGGATAAATAGAGGGGCGACTTGAGAGAACGGCTAATGTCCTGGGAGGACGGTTGGGGAATACGCCAGTGGCAATAAAAGGCGGCCCCGAGGGAGATCAAGCCCATTAACAGCCAGGTTTTCGTCTCGGGCCCCCGTATCCAGACCCGCGGCGCGAGGAATATGGCCAAAACGGTTAATCCCAACCAGACCAGAGTTAAAATCCCCCAATCTACGGCGCTGGGTTCGGGACTTAACGACAGAGAAGACAATAACCCTAGGATGTACGCCAAACAGGCCACCAACCCAGGGTTACGATTCATCGTCTTTCGCTAGTAACGGGCTTGGAGGGACTCGAACCCCCGACCTTGTGGTCCGTAGCCACACGCTCTAATCCACTAAGCTACAAGCCCTTTTCGTTGACTCAACGACTTACCACAATAGCAGAGGAAGGAGATTAACGCAACCCTTGAACGGCGCTAGTCGGCAATTCCAAAGAAAATCGCAAGGGTCGATCCCTATAATTACAGGGAAGCTTAGGTTAATTCAGGGTAGGGGATTATGGCTACAGCGCCGGGGTTGACGGTGGCGGATTATCAAAAATTAATTGAGGGGATGGTCTGGAAAACGGGGACAACGGAGCAAGTTTATGTTCTCTCCGGGGTAAGTTGGCCGGACTACGAGGCGCTGTTGGCGCGATGGGGAGACGAAGCGCCGGCTCTGTTGAAGTTTACAGAGGGACAGTTAGAAATTATGGCGCCCAGTCGCAGACACGAAACGGGCAAGAAAATGCTCGCGCTTTTGTTAGAGACCTATTTCCTCGAACGGAACATTCGCTTTTATCCCCTCGGCTCCCTGACGCTACGGCGGGAGGGGTTACAAAAAGGCGTTGAGCCGGACGAGTGTTACTGTCTCCATCAGCGCCGGGACATTCCTGATTTGGCCATCGAGGTGGTGGTCACCAGCGGCGGCGTCGATTCCCTGACGATTTATCAAGATTTGGGGGTTCGGGAGGTTTGGTTCTGGCAAGCCGAGCGCCTAACGGTCTATGTCCTCGGCGCTGAGGGTTATGTTCAATCTCCCCAAAGCGGACTCCTGCCAGATTTGGATTTGGCGACCCTAGCCCATTACGGCGCTTGGGAGGAACCCTTTGACGCGGTGTTAGCTTTTCGGGAACAGCTCCGGCGCTGAGCCACCCCTCCCGTGGAGGGGTGGCAGGCGTAGCCTGACGGGGTGGTCAAACCATGAGATACAGCGCCGCGGTTCACCGGGACAATTGAATGTTGACCCCCGCTTCCGGCGCTTAACTGAAGACATTCTAGTTAACTTCGTATGATCCAAAGGTTGGAAACCCATCCCCTAAGTCTGAACCGCGCTGTTGCGTCAGTCCAATGAAGGCGACAAACTGCCCCACCAACTGGGGATTCCGCCAGCCCCGTTGGCTTTCTTCCTGAAGAACCTTCAGCGCCGCTTCGGTGGACAGCGCCGGTTTATAGACCCGAGGATTCACCAGGGCGTTAAAAATATCGATAATTTGAAACACCTGGGCTAAAAAGGGAATTTCATCTTTCCGCAGACCGTCCGGGTAGCCGCTCCCGTCCCAACGCTCGTGGTGGTGGCGCATAATGCGTCCGAGATCCTGCCGGGCCGCCAAAGGTTCAAAGAGTTTTTCTCCGACTAAAACATGCTGGCGCACCAACTCCAATTCCGCGGGGGTTAACGGCTCGGTTTTCAGCATCACCGCGTCGGGAATGTTGACCATGCCCAGATCGTGGAGACGGGCGGCAAACAGGAGATTGTGAATCTCCGCCTGGGTCAGACCGATAAAAGCGCCGAATTGGCTTACAAGTTCGCTAAAGGTCAAACGGCCGTCGGTGACGTTGTAGCGGTTTTCAATAGTTTCCGCCACCCGGAAGAGAACAGCTTCGATCTGTCCAATCCAGGCGGTGAGTTGTCGTTTTTGGATCAATAAATCCACCCAATTTAAGAGTTCTAAGCGCTCTACGGGTTTCAGTAAATAGGCGTCGGCGCCGGCTTGACGACATTGGGCCCGCAGTTGAGGATCGTCGGAAACCGAGAGGACAATCAGGGGAATATCGGCGCTTTGGGGATTTTGTTTCAGCAAGGCGCCGAGCTTAAGACCCTCGCCCTGAGCGAGGAGCAAATCCAAGAGAATTAAATCCGGTCGAAGTCGTTCGACGCCCTGGAGGAGATCTCCTTCTCCGTCCCATTCCGACACCTGATAGGAATCTAGTTTGAGCATATCGGCGATGGTTAGACGACTATAGAGATGGTCGTCCGCTAACAGAATTCGCGCCCTGGCGCCGACAGTCACAGTTCCCACTTCTCCTTGGACATGGTTTTTTCCTCCTACCGTCTTTTGCGGGGGCGTTCGGGACGAGGAGAGGCGTTAACGCTCGGATTCGGCTTTGGCAGACTTGCCGGGGGTCGCGACGGCGCCGCCTGGGGAGCGTTTTCGTAGAGCACCTGACGACTGCTGGTCACCACTCGCATCATCTCCGTTAAATTCTGCTCCAAACGGCTCAAAACCTGATCGGCGTACTTATCGGCGTCGGCTTGGATTTCCTGGCATTCCCGCAGGGTCTGCTGGCGGTACTGTTGTAGCTCCTGATTGGTGACCTGTTTAATTTGCTCCAATTCCCCTAGGGTCTGACGCTGGAGGGTTTCGCACTCCTGTTGCACTTTTCGTTGGAGGAGGTCGCACTCTTGCTGGACTTGGCGTTGGCGGCTCTCGCACTCCTGTTGGGTTTGGCGCTGGAGGGCGTCGCAGTCCTGTTGCACTTGGCGTTGGCGAGCGTCGCAGTCCTGTTGCACTTGATAACGAATTTGATCCGCTTCCTGTTGCGCCTTTTGAATAATGCCCTGCTCGTCGGTGATGCGGGCCGCTTCCTGTTGAGCCGCGGTCATTACCCGTTGGGCGTACTCCTCCGCCTGGGCCATGATGGCCTCTTCCCGGTCAATAATAGCCAGCGCCCGTTGAATAGCCTCGGGAATACTATCGTAGATAACGTCGATTTGGTCTAAAATGCGGTCTTCATCCATGACGATCCAAGCCGTCAGGGGAATTCGCAAACTGTCGTAGATAATTTCTTGCAGTTCCGCCAACTGTTGTTGAATATCGAAATCCACAACCCGACGACGCACCACGGCCTGTCCTTCTGTTGCTTCTGGATTAGCGTTCTCTCGACGTGTCATAGGATTTTTAACGTTAAGTTTGGGTCTGAGTTAATTTAACCGGGATTAATTATAGTACAAGTAAATGTCGTCAGCCACATTGGCGGGAACGAGATGGGTGATGCTCCCCCCAAATTTAGCAATTTCTTTGACAATACTACTACTGAGAAAGCTATATTCCTTGGTTGTGGCCAGGAAAACCGTTTCAATGCCGTCCCAGAGCGTTTGATTGGTGTGGGCCATTTGCAGTTCCTTCTCAAAATCCGAGAGCACCCGCAGTCCCCGCAGAAGCACTCGGGCCTGACGGAGCTTAGCGTACTCCACGGTGAGACCGGTAAAGCTATCCACTTCAATATTGAGCAAATGTTGGGTGCTACGGCGGATTTGCTCTAGGCGCTGGCTCACGGGAAAAAGAGGGTCTTTACCGGGATTACAAAGGACGGCGACGACCACTTGATCGAAAAGACGGCTAGCCCGCTCGATAACGTCGAGGTGTCCGAGGGTAATGGGGTCGAAACTGCCGGGATAAATCGCGATCACAACGGAGTCCAAGGAGAGGGAAACAGAGGTCAGTGCCATTGTTACCCCAACGCGCCCAGAGCGCAACATCGCGCAATGGTCAGATCTTGACCTTGGATCGCCCCCGTCCGCTAAACTGGGGTTGGTTTATTTTTGAGCACTCTACGGCAATGGCAATCAAAATTGGACAGAAGGTTAAGGTGTATCGCCTCCGAGACCGAGTTTCCCCGGAGGTGGTGGGAAAATTGGGTAAGGTCGGCGTGGTTAAGGACTTTAAAATGACGGACGGAAGCGGTATCGGCGCCGTGGTGGCCTTCGACGACCGGAGCGCCACTTGGTTTTTTGAAGACGAATTGAAGCCGGAGTAAGCTCCGTTTTCCTCACTCTCTATTCAGCTACCCCGGCGGGGAAT
>JAYKIZ010000121.1:0-3329 GCA_035285965.1 Cyanobacteriota bacterium
CACTAGACCAAGTCTTAGATTATAATTAAGCCAGTTGATCAAGGCGACGAGTATATTTGATATTAAAGGTAATGAGATTCGTCTAAACTTTTGACTTCCGACCACCGAAATTATGATTCTTCCAAAACAAACCTTACTCTGGGTCGGGTTGGCGCTGATCCTGGGCGGCGGCGCCGCAGTGGTGGAACTGCGCCGGAGCGACAATCCTGAAACTTCGTCCAACGCCGCGGTTCGCGAACCCTATTTCGACTTTGCGCCGGATCAAGTCCAGAGCGTCGCCCTTCGACAAGGGGAGCGGGAACAGAGGATTTATCGTCTGGCGGAAGTTAAGGCGCAAAAGTCGCCCTGGCGGAGCGACCTCCCCCAAGTCAACACCCCCGTTAGCCAACCGGCGGTGGAGTTTTTACTCAATGTTCTGCTAGAAAGCGCCGGGGAAAGGGACTTTACCGTTACCAAAGAGCGCCTAGGGGAATACGGACTAGCGCCGCCCCAGGGAGGAATCAGCCTGCGATTAGTGAACGGTAAAACCCACCGCTTAATTTTGGGAAACCCAGATTTTAAGGGGGATTCCCTCTACGCTTTAGTGGATCCTCCCGATCCCCTGCCGGAAGAAATAACCATTCGTTTAGCGCCCAGAAGCCTAGAAGAACTGATTCGGCGCTCGCCCCAGGATTGGCAAACTGTCCCGGAACCGATGGCGAGTCCCTAGGGTTTCAGGGTCATGTCTTGGGTTCCATCGGGCCGTTAGAGTTCCCCGACTTGGGCTAAGATGGCGGTGGCTTCTTCTTAAACCCCTCCCCTAGGAGTAAATTCTTATGACTGTTAATACTGTTCATCTGGTGGGCCGGGCTGGTCGGGATCCGGAAGTGAAGTATTTTGAATCGGGCAAAGTGGTCTGTAATTTCACCCTGGCGGTGAATCGCGCCACCAAAAAAGCCGACGAACCAGACTGGTTTGACTTGGAAGTTTGGGATAAAACCGCCGAAGTCGCTGCCAATTACGTCAAAAAAGGCAGTTTAGTGGGGATTCAAGGCTCCCTCCGCTTTGACCACTGGACGGACCGCAACACTGGCGCTCAACGCTCCAAGCCCGTGATTCGGGTGCAAAAATTAGACCTCCTCGGCTCTAAGCGGGACAACGCTCAAACTGGAGATTACCCCAGCGAGTTTTAGGGTTAATGAAAACGGCCCTAGTGCACGAATGGCTTACCCCCGAGGCCACCGGCGGTTCCGAACTGGTGGTGCGGGCCATCCTTGAGCAGGTGGAGGCGGAGGTTTACGCCCTGATTGATTTTGAATCCGTCAACCCGGATAGCTATCTTTACGGTCGCGCCATCGGCTCCACCTTTCTGCAACATTTCCCCGGCGCTCGCAATGGCGTGCAGAAATATTTACCCCTTCTGCCCCTAGCCATTGAGCAGTTGGATCTGCGGGACTACGACGTGATTCTCTCCTCCTCCCACGCCGTGGCCAAGGGAGTCCTCGCGGCGCCGGGTCAACTCCATATCTGCTACTGCCACACCCCCATGCGCTACGCCTGGGATTTAACCTTTGATTACCTCAACCACAGCGGCGCCGGTCGGGGGTTGCCCGGACTTTTAACCCGCTATCTTCTCCACCGCCTCCGTCAGTGGGACGTGATTAGCGCCAATCGGGTGGATTATTTCATCGCCAACTCCCGCCACACGGCCCGACGGATCTGGCGTTGTTACCGCCGGGAAGCGGAGGTGATTTATCCGCCAGTGGCGGTGGAGCGCTTTCCCCTCCAGAGCCAGAAGGAAGACTATTTTCTGACAGTTTCCCGTCTGGTGAGTTATAAACACATTAGGCTCATTGTTTCGGCCTTTAACCAACTGGGACTCCCCCTCGTCGTTATCGGCGACGGCCCCGATCTAGAAAGCTTGAAACAATTTGCCGGGCCAAACATTCAATTATTGGGGAGCCAACCCAACGCCGTTGTGGAGCGGTATATGGCCGGGGCGAAAGCCTTTGTCTACGCCGCCTGCGAGGATTTTGGCATCGCTCTCGTGGAAGCCCAAGCCTGCGGGACGCCCGTCATTGCCTACGGCAAAGGCGGCGCTCTGGAAACGGTCATCGACGGTCTCGCTTCCCCCGGTCGGGGCACGGGTCTCTTTTTTCCGACCCAAACCCCGGACGCTTTAGCCGAAACCGTGAACGCCTTTCTGGAGAAATCGTCCCAATTCTCCCCGGAAGCTTGCCATCAACAAGCGCTCCGGTTTGCCCCGTCTGTCTTTGCCCAGTCCTATGGTGATTTTCTGAACCAATGTACTGAGCGTTTTTTCTCCCTTGGGGGAAATGTTCCCGGTTAGTCTGGATTTTTCGGCGCCGAATAGGTAGATTTATCTATCTAGGCTCTATGATGAAGGACTATGTGGTGTGTGTGATGTGAAGGAGTACGATGACTGCCAATAGCCAATTTATTCCCGTCAAGGCGCTACAAGCCTTGATGCGGCGCGGCTTAACTTCCCGGCGTTACCGAGAGGCCCATCCCCTCTCCCTAGACGGCGCCCTAGTTAAGCGGGGTTTCGATATTGTTTTTTCTTTATCGGCGCTCATCCTCTTTTCTCCCCTTTATCTCGCTTTAGCGGCGCTGGTCGCGGTTAGCTCGCCGGGGCCGATTTTCTATATCCAGCAAAGGGTGGGGAAAAACCATCGCCCCTTCAACTGCATCAAATTCCGCACCATGGTGATCGACGCCGACGAGGCGCTGGAGCGACTATTGGCCAACTGTCCCCAGAGCCGAGAAGAGTTCGAGCGGGACTTTAAGCTCCGGGACGATCCCCGCATTACCTGGATTGGTAGATTTTTGCGTCTCAGTAGCCTCGACGAGTTTCCCCAGTTCTGGAACGTGCTCATGGGAGATATGAGCGTGGTGGGGCCCCGTCCCTTGGTGCCGGAGGAACTCCACAAGTACGGCAACCGCATCAATCGAGTCCTGACCATCCAACCGGGCCTAACGGGGCTGTGGCAAGTTTCCGGGCGCAACGATATCCCCTATCCCCAACGGGTCTATATCGACGTCTATTACGTCAACTACCGCACCTTCCTGATGGATCTCTGGATTATCCTCAAAACCCTCGGGGTGGTGCTCTTTCCCAACAATAACGGCGCTTATTAGGTTTAGAGCGCTCCTTCGCTAACGCCCCTGAGAAGATTTAACGACCCCGCTGTTTTCGGCGGGGTTATTTTTTTAGGGTCAGAGGGCGAGTGCAGAAAATTTAATAATCGCTATCGGCGACGCAAATCCCCTTGCATTTAACGCCGTTGCTGGCCGTGCGCTGGCAGTGGGGGCAGAGAATCGGCTCCGGC
>JAYKIZ010000122.1:0-4177 GCA_035285965.1 Cyanobacteriota bacterium
CGGTTTTTGATCATTTGGTGATGACGCATCATCAGGGCCCGAGCTTGTTGTTGCGTAGACATAATAATACCCTCCGATGGATTGCTTGAGATGAATAGTTTACCCTCTTGAGTTAGTTATAACACAAAATTCTGTAACTTTTGCTACAAAATCAAAATCTTAACAATTCGTTACCGGAGTCTCAGGGAGTGGGTTCTTTTGAGCTTATCAGGGATTGGAAGAGCAACTGGAGGGCTAACAAAACCAGCCCCAGCGCCACAAAGGCAAAAATAAACGTCCCCAGCGCCGCCACCCCTAAGACAAGAGTTCTCACCGCCGCGGAGATCCGTTGGGCGATTAAACTGCTCGAGAGGAGAGGCTTCGTGGCAAAGGAAACCGCGATGGCGGCGGTCAGCCGATATAATCCCCAGGCGAAAGCGCCGGAGAGAACAGAGCCGGTTAAACAACGTAGGGGAGTGACAGCGGGTTTGAGTTCAGCTTCGGGGGGAGCGCTCATGGCAAGGGGAAAAGGGGACAAAATTGGCGTTGATCAACTATAGTATCAATCCAGTTAGGGTTAAAAAAAGGCGCGTCGATTCCCGTAGAAGCCTTAGCCCCCAGACTCGGATAGTTTTACTGTATTACTGGATCTCCATGACCGCCGCCATCTCTCTGTTAATTGTCGAAGACGACCTCCGAGCGGCGAAGGATTTGGCCCAAAACCTGAAAAAACTGGGCTATCAGATTACGGCGGTGACTATTTCCGGTCGGGCGGCGCTGGCGGCCGCGGCCAACACGCCCCCCGATTTGGCGCTGGTGGATAATCGGCTCAAGGAAGACGAGGATGGTATAGAAACCGCTCGTCTGATTTATGAGAAGTATAAAATACCGGTTATTTTTCTAGCTTCCAAGGTGGACGACGCTCTGCTTGCCCAGGCCGAGACCTCCGGCGCTTACGCCTATTTCCTGAAACCCGCCCGGTTAGAGGAACTGAACGCCACCCTTAAGCTGGTTTTGCGTAAACACCGGGAAACCTTTGGAGCCAAAGGCGATCAGCGCCCAGACGGCGCCGCGGGACTGTTTGACGCCAACTATCTCAGAGTGGTTTTGGCAAAAGAAGAGGCCCGGGCCCGCAGGGGAGGCTATCCCGTGGGGGTGATTGCCGTAGCGGCGGATCAAATTAGTTTAATGAAAGACACCTATGGAACCGGAGTGGAGCGCTATATCTTGGGAGAAATCGGAAGTTTGCTCCAGCAAACGGTGCGCAACTCCGATATCGTCTGCCATTATGACGAGACGATTTTGCTGGTTTTACTGCCGGAATGTTCCTTTGAAAAAACCCGCGCCATCGCCGAGGAAATCCGCGTCGCCAGTTATAAATTTCCCCTGTTCTACCAGTCTCAACAGTTGTGGAGCACCATTTCCCTCGGCGTGGCCTGCTATCGCAATCCCCAGTATCCCTTAGCGCAAATTGTGGAGGAAAGCGTCAAGGCACTGGCGCTGGCCCAAACGGAGGGGCGCAATCGCGTAGCCGTGGCGCCAGAGGTCTTTCGGTTTTAAGTTTCTGCCAACGGGCCGGCGCTTTTGCGGAAAACCCACCGTTTCCGTTCGGAGATTACCGCTTCCTTGGGGCTTTGATTTCTTGGATTTGGCGTCATGCTAGAACTAGATTCCTCGCTAGCTCGGTTGGAGATTCAATCCTAGACGCCTTAATTTCTGCCCCTGGGATGAACCCCTAGCCATAGTCCATCGTCTATACTGACAGTCCACGGATGAGAGCAACTGGAGTCTTCGCCGCTCCTACATTTTTAGTTTTTATTTAGTTTTTTCCCGGCCCCTGAGTCAGAGGGCGATTTTTTGGGAAACCTAACCCTAATGGCAGAGCTTCTGCTGGTTTTAAGGAGTCAGTCCCCGAATGCCTACCGCTAATCTCAATCCCGATCCTAAAGCCTTTATCTTCACCGCGGACATGGTGCGCTCCTACCTGCACGAAATTGGCCGCGTACCGCTACTGACCCACGAACAGGAAATTATTTACGGCAAACAAGTCCAGAAGATGATGGCGTGCCTAGAGACCCAGGAAACCCTACGGCGAGAACTGGGCGCCGAGCCGAGTCGAGAGCGTTGGGCTCAAGCGCTGGATCTGGCCCCGGAGCAGTTAGACCGCGTTTTAACCCAAGGAAAACGGGCCAAACGGAAAATGATCGAAGCCAATTTGCGGCTGGTGGTGGCTATCGCCAAGAAATACCAGAAACGCAATATGGAATTTTTGGATCTGATCCAGGAGGGAAGCCTGGGTTTGGAACGGGGCGTGGAAAAATTCGACCCCACCAAGGGCTATAAATTTTCCACCTACGCCTACTGGTGGATTCGCCAAGCCATCACCCGGGCCATCGCTCAACAGGGGCGCACCATCCGCCTGCCCATTCACATCACCGAAAAACTGAATAAAATCAAAAAAACCCAACGGGAACTGTCCCAAAATCTGGGTCGCAGCGCCACCCCCGCGGAAGTGGCGGAGGCGCTGGAGTTGGAGCCAGCCCAAATCCGGGAATATCTCAGTCTCTCCCGCCAACCCATTTCCCTCGACGTGCGGGTGGGGGACAACCAAGATACTGAACTTTCCGAACTTCTGGAGGACGACGGCATTTCCCCGGATCATTACCTGACCCAGGAGCTCATGCGCCAGGACTTGCAAAATCTGTTGGCGGAATTGACGCCCCAACAACAGGCGGTGCTGACCCTGCGCTTTGGGCTAGAGGACGGCAAGGAGCTTTCCCTCGCTAAAATCGGCCAGCGCCTGAATATTAGCCGGGAGCGGGTGCGCCAACTGGAGCATCAAGCCATGGCCCATCTCCGGCGCCAACAGGGCAATATGGTGGAGTATTTAGCCGCCAGCTAAAGAAAGTCGGGCAAGGTTATCTCGTCCCAATCCTGAGATATTATTGGGTTTGTCTCCTTGCCTCGCCCTGTTATGGATATTTTACCGGCCATTGATCTCTTAGACGGAAAGTGCGTTCGTCTTTACCAGGGCGACTACCAACAGTCTCAAGTTTTCTATGACAATCCCGTCTCCGCGGCCCGACTCTGGGCCGACCAGGGCGCCCAGGCGCTCCATCTGGTCGATCTCGACGGAGCTAAGGCGGGAGCGCCGCAGAATTTAGACGCGGTGGAAGCCATCGTCCGGGCCGTGGATATTCCCACTCAGTTGGGCGGCGGTCTGCGGGACCGGGAGAGCGTGGTGCAAGTTTTGGAGCGGGGGGTTCAGCGGGTGATTTTAGGCACCGCCGCGGTGGAAGCGCCGGAATGGGTGGAGCGGTTAAGCGCCGAATTTCCGGGACGAATTTGGGTGGGGTTGGATGCCCGCAATGGCAAGGTGGCTACTAGGGGCTGGTTGGAAACCTCGGCGCTGGAGGCGGTAGCGGTGGCTCAAGATATGGAAAAACGGGGCGCCAGCGGCATTATTTACACCGATATTAGCCGGGACGGCGCTTTAACGGGGCCGAATTTAGAGGCTCTCCGGGAACTGGCGAGCCAGGTGGATCTGCCGGTCATCGCCTCCGGGGGGGTGAGTTCGGTGAGGGATTTATTAAGCCTTTTATCCTTAGAATCCTTGGGCGTGACCGGAGTCATTATCGGTAAAGCCCTCTACACCGGCGCTATTGAACTGCCGGAGGCGCTTCGGGCCGTGGGGCCGGGGCGCTGGCAGGACGTCCCGCCTGCGGGAGACTATCCCCGCTATGCTTAATCCCATGCTTCTAGCCGCTGACATCGGGGGAACGAGCACCCGGTTCCGCCTGTTGAGTCCCCAATTAGACCAGTTTTATTTTGAACAGGTCTATAGCAGTCGGGCCTTTGACGGTCTCGGGGCGATTCTCAAAACTTTTTTAACCGACGCGGCCCAGTCCCTAGGCGCCTCTCCCCAAATCCAAAGCGCCGCCCTGGGGGTAGCCGGGCCAGTGGTGGATAATACCTGCCGTCCAACGAATTTAGATTGGGCGCCGATTCAGGGGGACAAGTTAGCCCAGGAGTTCGCTATCCCTTGGGTCACCTTGATCAATGACTTTACGGCCATTGGCTACGGCGTTGTCGGGTTTCAACAAGACCCCCTGCCCCTAGGGTTAACCTCCCAGGATTTAATCACCCTTCAAGAAGCCAATGCCCAAGGGAAAGCTCCCATCGCTCTTCTCGGCGCCGG
>JAYKIZ010000123.1:0-4065 GCA_035285965.1 Cyanobacteriota bacterium
CCTGCCACTAATCCCAAATGGTCTAAATTCTCAATCTGCACAGGAAGATACAATCCTTAGAAGGAACCTTTTCTAGCTTAGACTATCTCCACATTTTTAATTCCCCGCCAACCTGCGGAATGTCGGATCAAACAATCCGAGTTCCTGTTATCGCCCCCGATGGCGAACCCCTGATGCCCACCACGCCCGCTAGGGCGAGGAAGTGGATCGAAAGCGGCAAAGCCATTCCTAAGCGAAATAAGCTGGGCGTGTTTTACGTTCAGCTAACCCAAGACCCATCAGGGCGGGAAACTCAACCGATAGCGGCGGGAGTGGATCGAGGAAAGGCGTTTACTGGCATCGCTTTTCAAACCAAATTAGCGACCATCGCCGTCTTTCACCTTTGTCTGCCGGGTTTTTACAAATCTAAAAAGACAACGAAAGACCGTCAATCTGTAACCGGAAAAATGGCGAAACGGGCGGAACTTCGGCGCTCCCGTCGCGCCAGGCGAATCGACAGGACTAAACACTTTGCCGAAAGAAACCATCGGGAAAAGCGTTTTAACAATCGCCCCCAAAGCAAGATTCCCCCTAGCGTTCTCTCAAATCGACAAATGGAATTAAGGGTTCTAAATGAAATGTCCCTTATTCTTCCCATTGCCAAGATTTGTGATGAAGATTGCGGAGGTAATACCGCTCGCAATGGGCGGGGTGTTTCCCCCGTAACCGTCGGGCAAGAATGGTTTCGCTCCCAAGCCGGTCATATCGCCCCGGTTTCTCTTCTAGAATCTTTCAAAACTTGGACATACAGGGATTACCTCAAGCTAGAAAAACATTCTAAAGACAAATCGAAGCAAACCATCGAAACCCACGGAAACGACGCTATCGCTATCGCCTCAACTGCTTTTCTTACCTATGTTCCTTTCTGTCGTGGGAAAAACCACGGACACGAACTGAGGGGATTTTGTCAAGCAACACCCGCCCCATTTATCGTGGTTACTCGACCTAAGTTATTCCGTCGTAAATTGCATCAGGAGCAATACTCAAAAGGAGGAGTATTAAAGCGTCAAGGCGGAACCATTACCCCTTTTGGCTTCCGGTCTGGGGACTATGTAGAAACCACCCGCAAGGGACAATCTATCAGGGGATGGATTGGTGGTTTCACTGACTCCCAAAAAAACAAAAGCATCTCAGTTTATGACCATAATTGGTCTCGCATTGGGCAATTCAATCCTAAAAATGTTCGGTTACTATCAAGGAGTTCTCGGCTATGTCTCGCAGTTTAATTGGCAATCTTCGGGGGGTTGAACCCCTCGATTGCCGCGCTATCCCTCCCCACCCCGCTTGCGCTGAGGGTGGGGACTCCCGCGATTACGTTGACTGGGTTTCGGTTTGGGCGCGATTGACCCCAAAGGGCGACCCCGGGGAACGGGTTTAAGGGAAAAGGCTCGTTTACTGACTCTCCGTTTTTGGGGCCCCAAATCGGCGGCGCTCTCTAGGACTAACTGACTGCCCTTAAGAACCGCCTGAAGATCCCAAAAATGCCCCAGGGTCGGGTTGGGCAATTCCCCCTGGAGTTTGACTTTAAAAAAACGGGGTCGTTTTTGTCCCGGCCGGGGGGACTGACGAATTTTAACCACCATTAGCCGGCGCTCCGGCGCGATGAAGACCAGTTCTCCCCGGATGGAAAATTGATTCTGGCAGACCTTCGGGCCAAAGACCGGCGGCGCTAGGGGATGATCCGAATAGCCCGGCCCCAAGGAGTCCGGCGCCCAGACCCCCGCCAGTTGGAAGTGGAGATGTTCGTCGCTGTCCCGCAGACGGGGATAGACCACCCAAAGATGAGACTGCCCGAGGTCTAAATGCTTTTTCAAGAGCGCCGCCATCCGTCCCAACAGCGCCGCCTCAATCATGGCGCCCTCCGCCGTCACCAGAACGCCCCGATGGAGGGACTCGCTAGAGGGGTAATATTGTCCGGCCACCAGTCCGATGGCCCGAAATTGCCGGGGATGACTGGGGGGAGGAATGGGATGCTGGCGCTCGGGCAGAACAGACTCGGACATGGTCAAGGTCATCGCGGGGCGGGAAAACGGCGCTTTCCCCAAGATAGCCCCAGATTCCCTGAAAAATTGAGATCCGGGGCGGTTAGTTACTGACGGGCTAGCAGAACCGGGCAGGGCGCGTTGACCCGCACATAGTCCGACAGGGAGGTGCCCAGCAAACGATCCAAGTCAGGCAAACTCTTGGCGACGGAGGGGCGCCGGTCGGGGGAGCCTAACATCAGCAAATCGGCGCCGTAGTCCTCCGCTAGGGTGCAAATCTGCTCGCCCGGTTTGCCGCCGGTCACGACACAACGGTAGGCGACGCCAAAGCGTTTGGCTTTGGCGATGGCGGGGGCGACGATGGGGTTATTTTCCGTTTCTTGACGGGAGAGGGGCAGGAGATCCGGTTTGAGGTCGGGATTGACTCGGGCGAAAATCACCTCCCCTTCCGGGTAATCCCGCAAGAGATAGAGCGCTAAATCCAAGGCGTACTCCGCGGCGGCGGACTTATCCAGCGCCACCATCACCCGTTTAATGCGTTTGACATAGATATCGTCTTTAACCAGCAACATGGGGTGATTGGTTAACTGGAAGACGTATTGGCTGACGGAGTTCTCTAAAATGGCCTCCAGGCGCTTGAGACCCCGAGATCCCATAAGGATCAAATCGGCGCCGATTTCGTCCGCCACCTCGCAGACGGTCGTTTTCGGCTCCCCCTGTCGGAGGATAGTCGCGACCTTAGCGGGATCGATGGGAATATTGCGGAGAATCTCCCCCAGAATTTTGCCCCCGTCTTCCCATTTTTCCGTAAAGGCTTCGGCGGTGATTTGGGGGGGCACCACATGGAGAACGGTAATGGCGGCTTTTTGGATTGCCGGCAAGTCCATCAGCGCCTTGAGCATGTCCTGGGTCTGGGCGGAGCCGGCGTCGGCGTATAAAATTTTATTGAGCATTGTCACTGAGTTCCTAATTGAAAACGACGATTTAAAACATAACGACAGGGGGAAGACGTCCAGGCGAGGGGGAGCTAAACCCTGTTTGCTCTAGAATACTGCGAAGGGTATCGCCCGGCCCCTGGGATCGTTCTCTTCCGCTACGCTCAGAGAACGGCGCAACCGCTGCGTTCAGAAAACGCTACAACGGTTATGCTCAGGGAAGGGAAGGGAACAACCTCGACGCCCTACGCTGGCGATATAATGACCATAATCTTTAGATAGCGCCCCTTGCCCCACCGCCGTGAAAACTGACTACGAAGCGATCATCGGGTTGGAAACCCACTGTCAACTCAACACCGCCAGTAAAATTTTTTGCGGTTGCTCCACCCATTTTGATAGCCCTCCCAACACCAACGTTTGCCCTGTTTGCCTCGGCTATCCCGGCGTTCTTCCCGTCCTGAACGAAGCGGTCTTGGCCGCGGCGGTGAAATTGGGGCTGGCGCTGGATGGGGAAATCGCACCCTATAGCAAGTTTGACCGCAAGCAATATTTTTACCCAGACCTGCCCAAAAATTACCAGATTTCTCAGTACGATCTGCCCATTGTGGAACATGGGAAATTGGAAATTGAACTGGTGGATAAGAAAACCAAGGCCGTCAGCCGCAAGACCATCGGCATCACCCGTCTGCACATGGAGGAAGACGCCGGCAAACTTGTCCACGCCGGGAGCGACCGCCTCGCGGGTTCCACCCATTCCCTGGTGGACTTTAACCGCACGGGGGTGCCCCTGCTGGAAATCGTCTCCGAGCCAGATCTGCGTTCGGGTCAGGAGGCGGCGGAATACGCCCAATCCCTGCGCCAGTTAGTCCGTTACCTCGGCGTTAGCGACGGCAATATGCAGGAAGGCTCCCTCCGGTGCGACGTCAATATTTCCGTGCGTCCTCGGGGGCAAAAGACGTTTGGCGTCAAGGTAGAGATCAAAAATATGAACTCCTTCAGCGCCATCCAAAAGGCCATTGAGCACGAAATCGAGCGCCAAATCGAGGCGCTGGAAAACGGGGAAGCCATTGTTCAAGAAACCCGCCTCTGGGAGGAGGGGAGCCAACGCA